>DATCMN010000040.1:0-6134 GCA_036563405.1 Naasia sp.
AGGACCGGCCAGGGGGTGACAGTCGCCGAGGCGACGAGCGCGCGCACCGACTCGTCGCCCGCGACACCCGTGATCCCGGAGACGGTGCTGACGCTGCGGCCCGGCGGATCGGCGAGGGTGGGGACGGACACCGCGACGATCAGGCCGCCGAGGACCAGCTGCAGGGCCCCGAGCACGACTCGGACGGCGGTGGGGGTGAGGGTGAGGGCTCCGGCGAGGGCGAGCCCGGCCAGGGCGAGGCCGCTGACGGCGGGCGCGGCCGCCGACCCCGTCACCTCGGCGGCTCCGCCGTCGCGCAGCACGACGGCGACCCAGGGCAGCGCACCGCCGAGGAGCGCTGCTCCGCTGCCGAGCACGATCCCGCCGAGCGACAGGCTCCGCGCCCGTCGCGAGGAGCGGGACGCCGGGGTGCTCAGCGCACCCTCCGCAGCGCGTCAGCCACCGCGACGGCGCGCAGCGGCGCGGCCGCCTTGTTCTGCGACTCCTGGTACTCGGACTCCGGGACGGAGTCCGCGACGAGCCCGCCGCCCGCCTGTACGCGCGCCATCCCATCGGCGAGCAGGGCGGTGCGGATCGCGATGGCGAGGTCGGCGTCGCCGGCGAAGTCGAAATACCCCACCACTCCCCCGTAGATGCCGCGCTGAGCCGGCTCGAGCGCGTCGATGATCTCGAGAGCGCGGGGCTTCGGGGCGCCGGAGAGGGTGCCGGCCGGGAAGGTGGCGCGGAAGACGTCCACAGCGTCCGCGTCGGCTCGCAGGTCGCCCTCCACCGACGAGACCAGGTGCATGATGTGGCTGAACCGCTCGATGCGCATGAACTCGGTCACCTCGACGCTGCCCGGCACGCACACCTTGGAGATGTCGTTGCGGGCGAGGTCGACGAGCATCAGATGCTCGGCGCGCTCCTTGGGGTCGTCGGCCAGGCTCGCGGCGAAGGCGGCATCCTCCTCGGGCGTCGCGCCGCGCGGCTTGGAGCCCGCGATCGGGTGCGTGTAGACGCGCCCCTCCGACACCTTGACGAGCGCCTCCGGGGAGGAGCCGACCACGGAGTAGGGCGAGCCGTCCGGCCGCTCGAGGGCGAGCAGGTACATGTACGGGCTGGGGTTCAGCGCACGGAGCACCCGGTAGACGTCGACAGGCTGCGCGACGGTGTCGAGCTCGAAGCGCTGGGAGATGACCACCTGGAAGATGTCGCCGTCCCGGATGTGCTCCTTGGCCCGGTCGACGGCGCCGAGGAAGTCCTCCCGCGGGGTCCGCAGCCGCGGCGTGGGCACGATCCCGAGGTCCGCCACGGCGAGATCGGCGGGGGTCGGAGCGGCGAGCCGGGTCTGCAGCCCGTCGAGCCGCGCCTGGGCCTCCTCCCACAGCGGATCCGCCTCCTCCGTGCCGTCCGCCAGCACGTTGACGACGAGGAGGACCGCGCCGTTCCGGTGGTCGACGACGACCAGCTCGGAGACGAAGCTGAGCGCCTGGCCGGGAACCTCGAAGTCGGCGGGCGGCGCGTCGGGCAGCCGCTCCAGCTGGCGGATCGCCTCCCAGCCGATGAAGCCCACGAGTCCGCCGGTGAGGGGCGGCAGGCCGTCGATGCGGGGCGTCCTCCAGCGCTCCACCAGTCGCGCGACCGCGTCGAGCGGCGCGTCGATCGGCTCCGGTCCGAGGGCGCGCTCGGCGTCCAGACCGGCGGGCTGCCAGAGGGCCCGGCCGTCCCGCTGGGTGAGGACCCCGTACGAGGAGACGCCGACGAACGACCAGCGGGACCAGATGCCGCCCTGCTCCGCCGACTCCAGCAGGAACGTGCCGGGGCGCGGCGAGCCGCCGGCGCGGGTAGCGAGCTTCCGGTAGATCCCGACAGGGGTCTCCTCGCCGGCGAACAGCTCCCGGACGACCGGCAGGACGCGGTGGTCGGGCAGCAGAGCGTCGAACTCCTCGCGGGTGGTGCTAGGCATCGGTTCCCTCTCGGCCGCCGCGGACCGGGTCCAGCGGATCCACATCGAAGCAGGCGTGCGCGCCGGTGTGGCAGGCGGGGCCGACCTGGTGGACCGTGACGAGCAGCGTGTCCCCGTCGCAGTCGAGCGCGGCCCCGCGCACGTACTGCACATTGCCCGAGGTGTCGCCCTTCCGCCAGTACTCCTGCCGGCTGCGGGACCAGAACGTGACCCTGCCCTCCGTCAGGGTGCGGCGAAGCGCCTCCGCGTCCATCCAGCCGAGCATCAGCACGTCCCGGCTGCCCTCCTCCTGGATGATCGCGGGCAGCAGCCCCTTCGCGTCGAAGCGGGCGCGGGCGACGATGGCCGACGCGTCGGGGATCGCTGCGTCGGTCGTGCCACGGATGCCGGTCGCGTCGGTCATCGGGTCTCGATCCCCTTCCGGGCGAGCTCCTGCTTGACCTCGCCGATGGTGAACTGGCCGGAGTGGAAGACCGACGCGGCGAGCACCGCGTCGGCGCCCGCCTCGATGGCGGGCGGGAAGTGCTCGAGGGCGCCCGCACCGCCGGAGGCGATCACCGGCACATGGCTCACCTCGCGCATCGCGCGGAGCAGCTCGAGGTCGTAGCCCTCCTTCGTGCCGTCGGCGTCGATCGAGTTGACGAGCAGCTCGCCGGCACCCCGCCGGATCGCCTCCTGCGCCCACGCGATCGCGTCCAGTTCGGTGCGCCGCCGGCCACCATGGGTGGTCACCACGAAGCCGGACTCGGTGGAGGGGTCGCGGGTGATGTCGAGCGACAGGACGACGCACTGTGCACCGAACCTGTCGGCGATCTCGTCGATCAGCGCAGGCCGCGCGATGGCTGCGCTGTTCACGCCGATCTTGTCCGCACCGCTGGCCTGCAGGCGGGCGACGTCCTCCGCGGACCGCACGCCACCGCCGACGGTGAGCGGCACGAACACCTGCTCGGCCGTGCGGCGCACCACGTCGTACATGGTGGCCCGCTCCTCCGTGGTGGCGGTCACGTCGAGGAAGGTGATCTCATCGGCGCCCTGCTCGTAGTACGAGCGGGCGAGCGCGACGGGGTCGCCCTGATCCCGCAGATTCAGGAAGTTGACCCCCTTGACGACGCGGCCGGCCGCCACGTCGAGGCACGGGATGACCCGGATGGCGAGGCTCATCGTGCTGTCCCCTCGCGCCCTAGATCCGGGCGGCGTGGATCGAGCTCAC
Organism: Naasia sp.; assembly: GCA_036563405.1. Classification (GTDB taxonomy): domain Bacteria; phylum Actinomycetota; class Actinomycetes; order Actinomycetales; family Microbacteriaceae; genus Naasia. Next base: position 3,156 of record DATCMN010000040.1, read on the forward strand.
CAGGATTGCGCGCGCGCCGAGCGCGTACAGGTCGTCCATCACCTGATTGGTGTCCGCGCGGGGAACCATGACACGGACGGCGACCCAGCCGGTGTCGCGCAGCGGCGAGACGGTGGGCGACTCGAGACCCGGCGTGACGGCGGAGGCCGCGTCGACGAGCCCGGCGGGCAGGTCGTAGTCCATCAGGACGTACTGGTGGGCGACCATCACCCCCTGCAGGCGGCGGAGCAGCGTGTCGACGCCCGCGGGCTGCGGGTCGGTCGCGATCAGCACCGCGTTCGATTCGAGGATCACCGGGCCGAAGATCTCCAGCCCCTGCTTGCGGAGGGTGCTGCCGGTCTCCACCACATCCGCGACAGCATCGGCGACGCCCAGCCGGACCGCCGACTCGACGGCTCCGTCCAGGTGGATGAGGTCGACCTCGACGCCCTCCCGGGCGAGGAAGTCGCCGACGAGAGCCGAGTAGCTGGTGGCGACGCGCTTCCCGGCGAGGTCGGCGAGGCTCGAGAACCCGCCTACGGGTCCCGCGAAGCGGAACGTGGACGCGCCGAAGTCGAGCTCCTGCACCTCGCGGGCCCGCGAGCGGGAATCCAGCAGCAGGTCGCGACCCGTGATGCCGACGTCGAGGGCGCCGGAGCCGACATAGGTGGCGATGTCGCGGGGTCGGAGGTAGAAGAACTCGACGCCGTTGCGGGGGTCCGCGACGATGAGCTCCTTCGGGTCGCGGCGCACCGCGTAGCCCGCTTCGCGGAGCATCTCCGCGGCGGTCTCACTGAGCGTGCCCTTGTTGGGCACTGCGATCTTGAGCATGGCTGCCTTACGAGTGGGAGGGAGATGGACGGGAGGAGCCGTCACAGATGTCGGTAGACGTCCTCCGGCCCGAGCCCGCGGGCGAGCAGCAGCACCTGCAGGTGGTAGACGAGCTGGGAGATCTCCTCGGCGACGCGCTCATCGGACTCGTACTCGGCCGCCATCCACACCTCGGCGGCCTCCTCGACGATCTTCTTGCCGATCGCGTGCACGCCTGCGTCGAGCTCCGCCACGGTCGACGAGCCCTCCGGGCGGGAGCTCGCCTTGCCGTGGAGCTCCACGAAGAGTTCGTCGAAGGATTTCACGATAGATCAGGGTACCGGTACCGCCGTGACCCGGCCTCCGGGTGCCTCGTCGCCTGCGTAGCGCGGTGCGTGGACCCGTCGCGCGGTGCGTAGCGCCGTGCGCGGTGTCTCTACCCACCGCGGGTGGCCGCTCGCACCGCGCGACTGGTGTCCGCACCGCGCGACGGCGAGACCGCGCACGTGCGGAGGTCAGGCGAGGGCGTCGCGGAGGGCCTGGATCGCAGCTGCCGGGTCCCCGCCGCCGAACACGCTCGAGCCCGCCACGAAGGTGTCGGCCCCGTTCTGCGCGGCAGTGACGATGGTCGCCGTCGTCACGCCGCCGTCCACCTGGAGGCGGATGTCGCGGGCGCCGCGCGCGGCCGCCAGCTGCGCGAGCTTCGGCATCGTCTCCTCGCGGAAGGACTGCCCGCCGAAGCCCGGCTCCACCGTCATCACGAGCACCAGGTCGAACTCGTCGAGGCGGTCCAGCCACGGCTCCACGGGGGTGTCCGGCTTCAGGGCCACACCCGCCCGCGCGCCCGCCGCCCGGATCGCTCGCGCCGTCGCGACGGCATCGGACGCCGCCTCGGCGTGGAAGGTGACGCTGGCGGCGCCGGCGGAGGCGTAGCCGGGCGCCCAGCGGTCCGGGTCCTCGATCATCAGGTGCACGTCGAGCGGGAGAGGACTGACCTCCGCAAGCCTCTCCACCATGGGCAGGCCGAAGGTGAGGTTCGGCACGAAGTGGTTGTCCATCACGTCGACATGCACGAGGTCGGCGCTCGCCAGCCGGCCCACCTCGCGCTCCAGGTTCGCGAAATCGGCGTTGAGGATGCTCGGGTGGATGCGGATCGCCACCCCGGAAGTCTACGGAGGCGGCGCGTGCCGCCCGTGTCCGCAGCCCGCAGCCCGCGTCAGCTCGGGCGGGCGGACGTCTCCATGGTGAGGCCGACTCCCCCGTCGATGTCCCGCACGGCCAGTGAGACGGTGACCTCGGCGAGCTCGCCGAGGCTTCGCAGGTGGGTGCCGCCGCAGGGGATGTCGGTGCGGCCCTCCGGCAGCTCGCACACCCAGGTGCGCCGCCCGGAGAGCGCCTGCCCGTCCCGCTCCACCCGCACCGCGGCGCCCGTGGCCAGCCACGCGGCGAGCTGGGCGTTGACGTGGGCCGCCAGCTCCGCCGGGTCGGCGAGGACCTCGGGCGCGAAGCCCTTCTTCCGCAGCGACTTGCCGATCCGGTACTCATCGGTCGAGCCGTTCGGCGAGATCCGGGACGTCTGGATCGCGAGGGCGTCGAACGCGGGGCTGCCGAGCGCGTCGGTCGGCGCGGGCTTCGTCCAGGCTCCGGCGAGGGCTGCGTCGAGTGCGAGAGCGGCGAGGTGGCAGGCCGTGTGGCCCGCGGAGAGCGCGGAGCGCCAGGCGGCGTCCACCTCGACGGAGACGGTGCTGCCGACCGGCGGGGCCGCGCCTTCCACCACGTGGGCGACCACGAAGGTCCAGCCGGCGGTCCCGGTGCGGACGGGGAGGTCGGCGCCGAGGCGGAGTCCGCCGTCGGAGACGCCCCCGGTGACGGCGTCGATCACCTCGGCGCGTCCCCAGTCGCCGAGGAGGACCCCGCGGTCGGCGGGCTGGTCAGGCCATGCGGTGTCCACCGGGTGGAAGGCGGTCCGGTCGAGGAGCACCGCGGATCTCCCATCCGCGAGCGGCTCGACGTGCAGCACGGTGGCCGTCGCGGCGGTGTCACCGTCGGGATAGGTGACGACGGTGTCGGCGCTGGGCAGCGGCATCTAGCGGGCCTTCTCGAGCAGGGCGATGAACATGCCGTCGGTGCCGTGCCGGTGCGGCCACAGCTGCGCCGCTGCGCCGACCCCCGCATCGCGGAGCGCACCGC
>DATCMN010000041.1:0-9584 GCA_036563405.1 Naasia sp.
CGTCCTCAACGTCCAGATGCGGGTTACCCCCACCGAGAGTCTCAAGGCGGGCCTGGCCGGCGAGAATGGGGTCGTACAACTCAGCGAACCCGAATCCGTCGCCAGCGCAGTGACGCTCGCCGTGGTCGATGGGCCCTTCGAGGAGCACGAGGTCCCCCTCGACGAAGTCCAGGTCTCACTGAAAGACGTCGTCGTGACGAGCAGCGGACGCCACTCCTCCCCCTGAAATAGTCAGCCGCGAACTGACGCTCAGGAGGCGGCGACCTCCATGGCGCTGTATGCGCCCTGCTCGTCGGTGAGGCGAGTCGTCGTGCGCTCCAGCATTCCGCCGAGAAGCGCCTTGGCAACGGCGAGAAGTTCCGCCACCCTCGGATCGGTCAACGAGTAGAACACCTGAAGCCCGCGGCGTTCACCGACCACAAGGTCGTACCGGCGCAGGACCGCGAGATGCTGCGAGAGATGCGAAGACTCCAGACCCGTGGCGTCCAACATCTCACTCACCGACACCTCCGGCGAAGCGGACAGCAGCTCGAGGACACGGATACGAACGGGGTGGGCGAGCCCGCGGAAGAGGTTTGCCTTGACCTCATAGAGCGGGCCGCGCAGATCGACGAACTCGTCCATGCTTCTCCTCGTTGGCCTCCCATCATAGAAGAGGCCGCTCACTGCGAAGCAGGTACGCGGGTTCCACCCACTCGGGCATCGCCCGTTTGGATCAAGCGCAGCGGACGAGTCGCCTTGACATCGCGGAGCAAATCACCAGGCGCGCTTGCGCTGCCGCAAGAACGCGGACGATCCCGTGGCCCCAGACCGCAGTCTGCGCGGGATGGACGCCCGCCTGGCTGCGGCTCCCCCGGCGGCAGACCGCTACTCGCCCAGCAGCCGTCGGATGAACTCGGTCTTCCCGTCGGTGTAGACGTCGCGGTCGACGAGCAGCAACGGGGCGAGCCGCCGCTTTAACAAGCCGTATTCGGTCCTCGCTTCCGGGCTCGCGCGCAGCAGGTCACGGAACCGCGTCATCCGAAGATGCTCCCCCTCCCCGAGCACCACGAGGAAGAGGTGGTGGCGAGGCAGATCGGGACGGGCGGTGAAGCGTTCCCGGCCGACGACGCCGCCGTCCCCGTCGTGCATCAAGCCGCGCGAGTCGAGCATTCCAGCGCCGCTGACACGTCGCCGCCCGCGACGATCGCGAGAACATCGATGACAGGTTTCGCCGCCAGGCCCGGTACAGCGGTGGAGCCGACGTGCTCGACGCTGTGAGGCATGCCGCGTAGCGCCTCATGTACCGCGCTCTCGACTGCGGCGAATGCCGACAGCCAGTCCGGGGTCCAGGGCACCACGAGGGTCGCCGATGCCGGATACATGGTCAGTGTGGAGCTCAGACCGGCCCCAGCGGCTCCGCCGGCCCCTCGGGCAGCTCGACAACGATCGAGTCCCCTGGCTTCACGACTCCCCCGGCGACTACTACGGCCATCACCCCTGCTTTGCGCACAGTCTGGCCGTTGGCGTCTACCTCGACGACCTGTTTCAGCAGCCCAGGTTCGAATCGGTCGATCTGTAGGCATGGGTTGCGCAGCCCGGTCACCTCTACGACCGCCTCTGTTCCAAGCCGGAGAAGGGTGCAGCGAGGAAGGCCGAGAAGATCGACTCCTTCGGTGGTGATGTTCTCGCCCAGGTCGCCCGGGGCGACGGCGGCGTCGACTTCGTCGAACAGTTCAGATTGGATGAGATGGACCTGGCGGAGATTGGGTTGAGTGGGGTCGCGACGCACCCGAGACAAGTGCTGCACCGTCGCGCCGAAGTGGGCGTCGCCTTCCACGCCGAAGCCCTCGACGAGGGTGATCGAGTCGCGCGTTGGCTTCGTGAAGCGGTGCGCATCGTCCCTGCCGACCGAGACGACGCGCGTAGATGCCATGACATCAGTGTGCATTGTGATGGTCACGCTGAGGAGGGCAGCAGCTCGCCGAGGGACGCCGCCAAGCCTTCGACTCGCACGGGCCAGCCGGGCCGGGCGAAGTCGTCGCGGTGGAGGCGCACAAGCTGTTCCTCGATCAGCTCCTCCTTCACCGCGTGGCGGGTCAGCCCATTGTGCGTGTACCCGAGCTTCTCCGACACTCGTAGCGAGGCGGTGTTCCAGGTGACGGCGCCGGATTCGGCGATCTCCGCGTCGAGGTGGTCGAAGGCGAGGCAGAGCACCGCGGCGCGCATTTCCGTTCCGTAGCCATGCCGCTGGTGTGACTTACCGAGCCATGACCCAGTAGTGACAGTTTTCCGGACGGTGAAATCGTGACCGTTGAGTGCTTGCACCCCGATGACGGCCCCTTGGGCGAGTACGGCGAACTCGATAGCCCAGTTTCCGGGTCTCACGCCGGCGCGGACGCCCCAGTGGTACTGGGCGAGGCCGCGCCGCATCTCGTCGTCGGGCAGCAGGGTCCACGGGAACCCAAACGGCATCCGGTCCGGCTCATGTATGCCGGCCCGGGCGAGATGCACAAGTGCAGGGAGGTGCTCGTCACGGACTGGGGTCAGGACCAGGCGAGGCGTGTGAAGCTCCAACCCGAAGAGCGGCCAGATGTCGACGAGGTCGCGGCCAGTATCGGCGGTCATGCTGGAACGGTAGCGGTGGAGCGGCCCGGGCGCTGGTGCGGGGCGTGAGAGAGGCGATCGAGATAGAGCAGGGCGTGGGCGCATGGCCTCGCACCACCCGACAGGGTGGATGATGACCAAGGCCATGGATAGCTCTCCGCCTGTGATCACCGAGCGCACCGTGGAGGTGCTCGTCCGTCAGCAATTTCCGGACCTCGCCCATCTCCCTGTGCGTCGCGTCGCCCTCGATGGTTGGGACAACCGTTCGTTCCGAGTCGGTGAGGAGTTGGTCGCGCGTCTTCCTAGCGCGGCGGGTTACGTCGCGCAGGTAGGCAAGGAGATCGAGTGGCTGCCGTGGCTGAGGGCCAGGTTGCCCATCCCCGTGCCCGAGATCCTCGGAGTCGGCGAACCGTCCGATCAGTTCCCCTCCCCTTGGACGATTCGCCGGTGGATACCGGGCGAGCCCTACTCGGCGTCGAGCGAACGACCAGTCGAACTGGGAGCGTTTCTGTCGGGATTCCTGCGGGAGCTGTGGTCGCTGGACCCGGTGGGCCCGACCCCTGGCCCACACAGCGCGTTCCGCGGTGCAGCAGTGACACGGTGGGCCGATGAGGTTGTTGCGGCCATCAAGGCTCTGCCGTCCGCTGCGGAACGGAGGCAAGCAGAAGCGGTATGGGCGGAGGCCGTCGCTGCAACCGCGGACGAGTCGTCGACGCTTTGGCTGCATGGCGACATCGCCCCCGGCAACCTGCTCGTTCACGAGGGCAAGGTCGGCGCAGTGATTGATTTCGGCTGCGCCGCTGTCGGCGACCCGGCGTGCGATCTAGCGATCTGCTGGACCGACCTCGACGCGCCGTCACGGCATCGGCTCCGCGAGGACTTGGATGTGCCCGACGCCCTCTGGGCTCGCGGTCGAGGGTGGGCGCTATGGAAGGCACTCATCACAGTCCGCGACCCGGTTCGCGGAGCGACAGCAGCGGCAACGCTTGCCGCTCTGCGCGTATTCGACTGAGCGCTATCCCAGTCAGCGCCTTTCAGGCTGAATGAACCGGGGTCACACGACGACGGTGACCTCGCCGTACTGTCGAGCTGTGAGCGTGTTCGCTTCCACCGCGGAGTTCTACCGCCGGTACCGGTCCGGGATCACGCCGGAGGTCGCGGAGCTGCTGATCGATGCCGCGCCGCCCGGGTCGCCCAGGTCACCGCGTCGTCTCCTCGACGTCGGAACGGGCACAGGCTTCGTCATCGACGCGCTGCTTCCCGCCTTCGATGAGGCGATCGGTGTCGATGTCGACGAGGACCTTCTGGCGGTTGCGCGTGAGCAGTTCGCCGGCACGGACCAGGTGCGGCTGGTGCACGGAGCTGCAGAGAGTTTCACGGTGCCAGCCGACTGGAAGGCGCACCTGGTGACGGTTTGCCGGGCGTTTCACTGGTTCGACCGGCAGGCGTTCCTTGCCCATGTCGTCGAGTTCATGGCTCCGGGGGCCGCGATCGCGGTGCTCGGCGACCGGAGTATCTGGGCCGGCGGGGACGAGTGGAAGGACCGCGCAAGGCAGGTGGTGCAAGACATGCTGGGGCCGGCCCGTCGGGCTGGCGCCGGAACCTACGACGCCGGAGACGGGCGGTTCACCGACGACCTTGCCGGCGCCGGCTTCGCCGATGTGACCTCGTCGTTCGTGCCCGTCCGGCGGGTGCGCACGGTGCACAGCGTCATCGGGCTGCTGCACTCGATGTCGTTCGCATCCCCGGCCGTGCTCGGTGACCGGCTCGACGAGTTCGACACCCGTATCCGCGAAACGCTCACACCGCTCACCGACGGGCGGGGCGAGCTCGTCGACCACAACGAGTTCTACATCTACACAGGCACCCGGCCCTGACCGTGTGCGCTGTGCCGCGGAGGCTCTGGTTCGCCGACTCTCGATAGCCTGACCGCATGCGCCGTGACGGAGTCCTCGTCCCGATGCTGGTTGGCGCCATGACCCCGGGTGCCGGCCTCGGCGTAGTGCTCCTGCTGAACGGCTACTACTGGGTAGCTGTCCCGATCCTCCTGGCTGTGGCGGCGGCCGTCGTATTCCTGATCCGGCGGCGACGGAGGGTCATCGAAGACGAAGCGCTGACAGCAAGTCGCGAGTACGACGCGGCACAGCAGACCGAGCGCCGGGACACCGGCGCCACGGGCGCCACGGGCGCCACGGGCGCCGGCGTCTAGCAGTGATCGATGGGCTGCTGGACACCCGACGCGCCAGGCTCCGAAGAGCGATAGCGACGATCGTGGCGGTGCTCGCGGTAGCCGGAGGGCTGGTCTGGGCCGCCGATCGGCTGGCCTGGTCCGCCGGCGGGCCGGAGGCTCAATGTCTCGTGCTCGAAGACGACTGGTGTCGGGCGCTGCCGCCAGAAAGGGTGCTCGCGATGGTTAGCCGGTCGGCGGTTCTGCCTGCGGACGTTGAGGTGTTGCGCAGCGGTTCGCGCCCAGGGTTCATGGTCAAGGTCGGGAGCGAATTCGCTCTGCTCAGGTCGGAGCACCAGATGGATTTGCCGCCGGGCTGTGGTAGCCCCGCTGAGCTCTCCGAGGGGTGGCATGACAGGCTGTCCGAGGAAGGCTTCGTCGAGGTGACGTACCGCCGCTCGGTGACCTGGCAGGACGGCTTCGTCGGCACGGTCGTAGGTGGGCAGGACGTCGAGGGACGCACGCTTCTGTACATCACCCGAGGGGCGCAGTAGCGAGCGGGTTACGTCATGACCCGGAGCTGGAGGCCACGTAGGAGACGCTGTAGGTGGCGGGGTCGAGGCACACAGTGACGGACTGTTCGAGCACGATCGGCATGAGTCCCAGCCCTGGTCCATTATTCGACGAGGTGTCCACCGACCACCGTCGCAGGTCCTCGACAGTGGGACGCCCGTGCTCGTCTATGCGCCGGACCGCGCGAGGGTCACGCTCCAGCCACAGGTCACGGTGCGGCTCGGCATCCGCCGGCGTCATCGAGTCCCCCCGAGGACCGTAATGCTTCGCATGGAAATGAACCGGCGGGGCGAGTGAGGGCGAATCATGGATGGGACGGCACCTCACCCTCCGCTTCGAATCGGTGCGCCCGCGCGGACAGGTGCACGGAGAGCGCAGCCACCATCCCTCCGGTGAGAAGGGTCGCGACGAACGCGTACATCACCAGGAACCCGGTGGCGCCGACGGCGCCTGAGTCCTCGACGGCCGGCACCACCGGGTTCATTAGCCAATTACCCAGGGCGACGACGCCGAACAGCACCGCAACACAACCGAAACCGAAGAAGCGAACCGCCTTCGCCACTGTCGTCTCATACAGCAGCAGCGCCCAGACTGGGGTGACGATCAGGGGCATGAAGAACGCGATGTGGATCAGGGCCAGACTCACGCGTCACGGTCCCGTCCCGCGTCGCCTCTGGATCGCTCCGCCCATCCCAGCCTTCGTTCTTCCAGCGCCTCCTCGAGCAGCCGGAGCGCTTTCGGCCCGACGCCGTGCAGTGCCGCGAGCTCCGCGCGGGTGTGCTTGGCCACCTGGAACATGGTGCTGATACCGGCGAGGTGAAGCGCTGAGGTGGCGGGACGGCCGACCGGTGGCAGGTCGGGTGAACCGATGTGCGCCCAGGTGAACGAGATGCCGGGAGGTAAGCCGTCCGCCCACACGGCGACCGCGGCGGTTCCGAGGTCCGCGACACCTATGTACCCTTCCTCGATCTCAGTGCCCCAGAGAGGGTGAATGCCGCCGTCGACGTGGAGCGGCGTCGGCGACCACGCCCGCCGGTCGTTCGCCAGGTTCTGGCCGCGCTCAAGGGCGAACCGCATGATCTCCTTGCGCCGACCGCTATCTGCCTCGGCAGCCGTGCGCTCCAGCAGCAGGGACACAACGGCGGTGCTGGCCACGGAGTTCCGGTCTGTGAGCACTCCGTGGATGCTGCCGTCGTCGTCAATCCGCTCAGGCATCCGAAGCATGGTGCGGACCGCGATCCGCGGGCCTTGCCCACCACGCGTTGAGCGGATGGTGACATCGTGAAGCTTCCCCTCGGTGAGGCTCGCGCCATCGACCGTCCAGACGAACTCGTCCGTCGCAGGGACGAGGGCACGCATGGCCGGTGAAGCATCGCCCACGTTAAAGCTCAGCCGCTTGGTGAGCCCGAGCTCAACCTCGTCGTCGACAACGATGGTGGTTCCCGGCGGCACCGGTCGACCGTCGCTGAGGATCCCGGCGCCGTCCGTTACGTAGCCGCGAAGGGCGTAGAGCCGCTGCGCTGCCCCGTAGTCGCCGTAGAGGCCGACGCGCAGCCCGGCGGTGTCAGCGCGTTGCGCGATGCGTGCTTCCGCTTCGTCGAGCAGGCGACTGCCGACGCCGGCGCGGCGGTAGGCGGGCAGGACGCTGAGGTCCTTGATCTCCGGGATGCCGGCCTCCGCGAACGGCGAGTAAGTGGACCGCCACTCAACCAGCACGTACCCCGCGACCTCCTCCCCCACCCATGCGGTCAGGAAGTCGGCCCGCCTCGACTCAGCCGCGGCCAGGTAATGGGCGAACAGCGACGGCGGCTTCGGCCAGTCCCCGAAGCTCGCCTGCACCACCTCGACGTCGGACCCACGCGCGTCTCGGATCTCGACCGACGCCCTCATCGCGTCCCTGGCCGTACGGTCCTCGCGCGTTCGAACGCCGGGTCCCGGCGCTTGGTCGATCCCGTGCGCGACATCACCCACCATCCTCACCGGGCTTCATGCTGACGCGGGAAGCCGCCCGTTGAGGATCGACGAAGGCTGCATGGGAGTGCATTGGGAACCGGCGCTAGCCGCTATGCCCTGTCGAGGTAGAGGATGAGGGCTTCCCGGGCGACGTCGCTTTCCGTGCGGCGCGTTCGCTGAGCCACTTCAGCGAGACGCATCCGGACATCGGCCGGTACTCGGAATCGCACATGCTCCGACTTGCCTTCTGCACCCAGGCGAGGCCGGCCACGGTGTTGTTCCACGACCTGAGGTGGCTGATTCACAGGAGCAGTTTCTCGCACCGCCGGCGTGAATGTTAAGAATCGATGGGCGGTTGCGATCCCTGCCCTGTGACACTTGCCGGGTGAGCGGACACTCCCAGGTATGCGCGACGATTTAGGCGACGAGACGGGCGTCTGGGATCGTGCGCTCAGCGGAGATGGGGGTGCGTTTGCTTCCCTGTTCCGTGTTCATCAGGCCCGGGTGCACCGCCGTGCGCTGAGCCTTCTCGACCGCGTGCATGACGCGGAGGATGTCACTTCGGCGGTGTTCTTCGAGCTGTGGCGCAAGCGGGCTTCCGTTCGTCTGGTGGGCGGCAGTGTTCTGCCCTGGTTACTGGTCACGACCGTTCACCTGGCCCGCAATCACCGGCGGGGTGTCCTGCGCTACAGGAGGTTGATCACCTCGTTGCCGCGATCCGATTCGCCGGACGCCGAGGCGGTGGCCGTGGACAACCTGAGCAACGCCATGTTGGGTCTTCGGCTGGCCGACGCCATCGCGCTGTTGTCGAACGATGACGGGGCCCTGCTCGTGCTCACCGCGCTTGAAGGAATGACCACCGCGGACGCAGCTGTTGCGCTCGGCATCCGGCCGGGAACAGCACGGATGCGACTCCAACGCGCCCGACAGAAGCTGCAAGCCGCCCTGAACGACGAACGGTTGCCGGTTACTCCGGCTCTTTCGGAAGGAGAAAGGTGATGCCGACAGGCACTCTCGACCCTGTGCGCGCTGCCGCCATCGAACGGGAGCTGTCTGCTATCGGCACCTCCACGAGTGGGTTGCAGCGTGGCCAGCGCCGGTCTCGCCTTGTCATCGGCGTGGGGGTTATCGCTCTCGCTGGTGCCGTGACGGGTGGGGCGATCCTCGCCGGAGGACTGCCTGGCGAAACGCGGACGACGCCGCTGGAAGGCACCCCCGTGACCGGGAGCTTCTCCGGGACGGCGAGCGTTGAGCTTGGACCGGTCCCGGAGAGGGCCGATGCTGTGGTGCTCGACATCACCTGCACTGACGGCGGGGAGATGTCCGTGGCCCTGAACGGCTCGTCAGGAGGCGATTCTCTCTCCTGGAACTGCGGAGACGATCTGGGCGATCAGGTCATCCGCATCCCGGATGCGGAACTCCCGCCGGACGGAGCCACCGCCATCACGGTCAACGCGGAGCCGGGGACGGAGTGGTCTGTCACGGCGCGCTACGCAAGCTCCATCACCAGCTCGTGGGGCGTCAACGCGAACGGAGAAACCTACGGCGTTGGCAAGGCTGACGGTTTGCCCGACCTTGAGGCCGCCATGGCCACCAACGGCAGGCAAGGTTACCTAAGACACGAAGAGAGCAACTCCTTCACGTACCCCGAGAGCGGCTGGATCAACGTGTACCAGTCGGACGGCATCACCGTGATCGGACAATTCCCGATTGGCGATGTCTACGAACTGCCGGACCTCACCAATTGAATCGTGGCGCTTCCGGGGCGCCTCTACGGCTGGCTTCACGCCAGAGTCACCGGCTTCGGAAACGATGGCCGTCAGGCCGGCGAGCGGTTGCCCTAGGTGCTAGGACTGATCTCTTCCGCGACCTAGAACTCGGAGCGCGGCACATCTACTACGTCGGGCCTCTGCTAGAACCGCTGTGTGGAGTTCCGCGGCTTCCTCTCCCCTGACGAGTTCTGGGGCCAGTACGCCTCGTTGGAGGAGAAGGTTCGAGATTCGTTCCCGTGGTCGCCGGCGTACCAGTTGGTCGACTGGGACGGCGAGCGGTCCCTCGGTGAGTGGAGCTTCTCCGGCACAGAACGAGGCATCGTTCACCGCCGCGGCGACTACATGGTGCTCGTTCGCACCTCGGCTGGCAGGGCCGAGCAGGCTGCACGGCTGGTGTGGGTTATCTCGCAGGAGGACTATCTGGACTCGCCCTCCCATGCCGAGCGTTTCGCCGGGCTGCGTGATGGGACGGCACGAGTGCGCATCGATGGTCGCGAGTTCGACGCGGTGCGGTGGCGGGACGGTGACGCCTG
>DATCMN010000042.1:0-2957 GCA_036563405.1 Naasia sp.
GCCGTCGACCTCCTGCGCTTCCGGTCCAGCGCGGCCGACCTTCCCCGGCTCGGCACCGGGGACGAGGCCCTCGCCGCCGCGGAACACCTGGTGCGGATCTCCGCCCGCGAGCCGTTCGAGGAGCTCCGGGCACCGTTCGTCGCGGCGGCCCGCTTCCGCTACCGCGAGGAGCGTCGGGGCGTGCTGGAGCGCCTCGGCGAGCTGCTGCTGCAGCGTGGCGACATCACCGCCGCCGTGCTCGCGATGGAGGACGCGGTCGTCGAGCACCCCTACGACGAGAAGCCCACCCGCCTGCTCGCGCTGGCCCTCGCCCGCTCCGGCCGGCGCAGCGACGCGCTGGAGGCGATCGACGCCTTCGGCCGCCGCATCGCCGCGTGGCGCGGCCTCGAGACGCCGACCCGGCTGCTCGAGCTGCGGCAGGCGATAGTCCGCCACGACCCGAACGTGCTGGGCCGCGCCACCCGCAGCGTCGTCCGCACCGGCGTGCCGCATCCGCTGACCCGGTTCATCGGCCGGCGTGACGAGCTCGGCCGCGTCGCGGAGGCGCGCCAGACCGGTCGGCTGGTCACCCTGGTCGGCCCAGGCGGGGTCGGCAAGACGCGGCTCGCCATCGAGCTGGCCCGCGCGGCGACCACCGACGACGAGCAGTGGTTCGTCGACCTCGCCGCGGTGGGCGACCCGGACCGCGTGCTGCCGGCGGTCGCCGACACCCTGGGCGCCGTCGCTCCCACCCTCGAGGCCGTCGCCGCGCGCCTCGCCGAGCGGAGCACCCTCATCGTGCTCGACAACGCCGAGCACGTCATCGGCGCCGCCGCGGCCGTCGCATCCGGCATCCTCTCCCGGGCGGAGACCGTCTCCCTCCTCGTCACCAGCCGGGAGCCGCTGCGCCTGCCCGGCGAGCGCATCGTGCACGTCACGCCGCTGACTCTGGAGGACGCCCGCGCTGTGTTCCTCGAGCGGGCCGCCGACGCAACGGGCGGCCGGGTGGACGAGGCGGTCGAGCTCGTCGACGAGATCGTCGACTCCCTGGACGCCATCCCGCTCGCGCTCGAGCTGACCGCCGCGCGACTCGACGTGCTGAGCGGCCGCGAGCTGCTCGACGCCGTGCGCACCGGCGGCGGCTTCGACGAGCGGGGTTCAGGCGCCGGCCGCCACGACAGCGTCGTCAACGCCGTCCGCTGGAGCGTGGACCTGCTCACCGGCTCGCAGCGCGACCTGCTCATCCAGCTCGGCAGATTCGCGGGCGGCTTCACCGAGGAGGCCGTGCTCGGCATCTGCGACAGCGAGGACGACCCCGCCGTGCTCCTCGCACGGCTCGTGGACAAGTCCCTCGTCTCCGTCTCGCACGGCGACGCAGGACTCCGCAGGTACCGTCTCCTCGACACCGTCCGCCACTACGTGAACTCGCTCGACGAGCCCGACGAGGAGTGGTGGGACGCCCACCGGCGCTGGCTCGCCGACTTCGCGACCGATCAGGGACCGCGCACCCGCACCCACGACGCCCGTGTCGCGAACGCACTGCTCGACGTGCTGAGCGCCGACCTGCGGGTCGCCCTCGACAACGCGGTCGCCGCCGGAGACCGGGTCGGCGCCGTCAGGATCGCCGGACCACAGGCCCACCACTGGTTCACCCGCGGTCTGATGGCCGAGGGGATCCGCAACATCGAGCGTGCTCTCGCCGTCCCGGGCGACCTGCCTCCGCTGCTCGAGGCGGACACCATGCTCCACCTCACCGTGCTGCTGTACCAGTCGGGCAACGCGGAGCGGGCCTTCCAGACGATCGGCCGCGCCTTCGAGTGCGGCGTCGCCGCGGGGGACGCCGCCATCCCGTCCGTCGCGCTCGCCCGGACCGCGTACGGCAGGTCGCTGTTCGGCCAGGTCGACGAGGCGCGCCAGCTCATGGCGCAGGCCGCCGAGCTGTCCGGCTCCGCGCCGGACTGGGCCCGCGCCGAGGTCCTCATGTGCCGCGGCCAGACGCTGCGTGCCCTCGGCGAAGGGGACGAGGCCCTCGCGAGCCTCGACGAGTCCATCGAGCTCGCCACCCGCGTCGGCTACGGCTGGATGATGGCCTCGGCGAGCTACGTGGCGGGCAAGGTGCTCACCGACCAGCGCCGCGGGCGGGAGGCGATCGCGGAGCTCCGCCGTGCGGCGGCGCGCGCCCTCGCCGCCGAGGACCCCACCGGCACTCTCGCGAACCTGCACCAGATCGGCGGCGCGTGCGCCCTGGTCGAACGGCACGAGGAGGGCGCCCGCGTCTTCGGCGCCATCGACCGCATCGGCGCCCGCTACGGGTACAACCCGGTCGTGGCCGAGGGGGAGGAGACGCGTGCGCTCCGGGACCGCGTGGCCGCCGGACTGACGCCCAACGACTACGCTCGCGCCTACCGGGACGGGTCGGTGCTGGAGTTCGCCGACCTGTTCGAGCTGGTGGAGACGCTGCCGCAGCGGGACCGCGCGGACGCCTCCGTCCTCGCCTGACCCGAACTCGATCCCACCAGCGCCCCGGCACTCCCTAGAATGTCCGCGTCCACTCCTGGAGGAGCATCAGTGCGGGTACGGCTGTTCGGGTCTCTCACGCTGTCGGGTGATGAGGGAACGATCCCCGTGCGGGGCGACATCCCGCGCGCGATAGTCGCGCGGCTCGCCTGGGCGGCGGGTCAGCCGGTGTCCGCCGACGAGCTGATCGAGTCGCTCTGGCCGAAGCCGCCGGAGACGGTGCTGTCCAGCCTGCGCGCGCACATCTCCCGGCTGCGCGGCAACGGACTCGGCGATGTGCTGGGCAGTGGCCGCGGCGGCTACACCCTCGACATCGACCCCGCGGACGTCGACGTGCTGGCGTATCGCACGCTCGTCGACGAGGGGCTGCGCGACGCCGACGAGGCCGCAGCGTTCGAGAGGCTCACGTCGGCGGAGCGGCTGTGGAGCGGCATGCCGTTCACCGGTCTCGACGAGTTCCC
>DATCMN010000043.1:0-3854 GCA_036563405.1 Naasia sp.
CGTCCGGGATCTCGAGCGACGGCAGGCCGATCTCGAAGCAGTTGCGGGAGAAGGTCCGCGAGAACGCGTTCGAGACGACGCAGCCGATGCGCGTCGCTTTCAGCGCCTTGGCGGCGATCGCGCGGCCGGAGGACTGCCCGAAGTGATGCCCGGCCACGACTATGTCCCCCGGCTGCACCTCCAAGGGGAAGCGCGGGTTGTAGTCCTCCAGCACGTGGGTGACGATCTTCTCCATCGGATCGAACACGTAGCGCGACTTGACGAGGGCGTCCGTGGGGATGTTGGCGGGGAACTTCCAGCAGCGCCCCTCGAAGCGGGTAACGAATTCACTCACCGGTTGCTCCTCCTCCTGCATATGCGCGGGGGTCCGTGATCCTGCCCTCGAGGGCGCTCGCGGCGACAGTGGACGCGGACGCCAGGTACATGGCGGCCTCGGTGCTGCCGTTGCGGCCCGGGAAGTTCCGCGAGTGGGTGGAGATCATCGCCTCGCCCGCGGACATCGCCCCCATGTTGGCCGTCTGGTTGGAGCCCGTGCTCGGCGGGAACCAGGTGCCGCCGGCCTCGTGGAGCTCCGCGACCAGACCGAGTTCGAGCGCCTGACGGAACACGTCACGACTGCCGGGGACGAGGTTGAGCCGGAGGTCCGGGGCGATGGTGCGTCCGCGCAGGATCTCGGCCGCCAGCCGGAAGTCCTCCAGCCGCCCGCCGCCGTGTCCGCCGAGCTCCGCCCACTGCAGCGGCGTCCCGGCGAGATCGGCGACCGGCTGGACGTTGCCGACGGTCGGCGGCGCGGCGACCTGGGGCGGAAGCGCGCTCACGTCGAATCGGCGGACGTCGTCGACGGGGTCGCCGTCGCCGTTGACGAGCAGGTCGAGCCGCGCGTTCGGCAGGGTCTCGACGAACGCGCGGGTGACGTCGTCGGGCTCCACATAGCCGCACTTCGCGCCGAGGTCGACGCATAGCACCGGGAAGAGCCACCGGTCCCAGAACCCGAGCTCCTTGATGAAGGGACCCGTGAACTCGAGCGCCCTGTAGATGACCGAGCCCTCGCACAGCTCCTTGACCAGCCAGAGCGCGACGTCGCGGGGTGTCGTGCCGGGCTGCAGCCGCCCGGTCAGCTCGATCTGGATGAGTTCGGGGACCTTGAACCAGGCGCTGCCGAACGGCATGACCGTGCCGGCGTGGGAGTCGTTGCCGAGCGCGACGGCGAGGGCGCCCACCGCGCCGTGCACCGGTGTGTGGCTGTCCGAGCCGACCACGATCTGGCCCGGCTGGGCGAGGCCCTTCTGCATGAGGACGTTGTGGATGTTGCCGCTGCCGCAGTCGAACAGCTGGGTGCCCCGCTTCTTCGACCACTGCCGGTTCAGGTTGAGGACGTCCGCGGACGCCTCGGTCGGCGGCGAGAAGTGGTGGTCGAAGACCGTCACCACCCGATCCGGGTAGGGGAGGTCCTTGCCTATCCGCTCGTCGTAGACCTTCCCCGTGAGGTAGGCGCTGAGGTCGTGCATGACCAGCCGGTCCACGTTCGCGACCACCACGTCGCCGGCCTGCACCGACTCCTGACCGCTCGCCCGGGCGAGGATCTTCTCGACGAGGTTCATACCGGGGCCAGCACGAGGCGCGGGTCGGTGATGACGCCGGTGATCGCCGACGCTGCCGCCACTGCAGGGCTGGAGAGGTAGATGCTCGAGTCGTAGCTGCCCATGCGGCCGCGGAAGTTGCGGTTCGCCGTGGAAAGGGTCACCTCGCCGTCCGCCATCGCACCGCCGCTGCCCGCGCACGCGCCGCAGCCGGGGTTGGTGATCATGGCGCCCGCCTCGATCAGGGTGCTGACGATCCCGTCGGCAGCGGCCTTCGCCATGATGTCGGCGGAAGCGGGCGTGACGATCATGCGCACGCCCGGGGCGACCCTGTGGCCCTTGAGGTAGCGCGCGGCGATCGCCAGGTCGTCATACTTCGCGTTGGCGCAGGAGCCGAGGAACACCTGGTCGAGCTTGGTCCCGGCGACGCTGCTGATGCCCACGACGTTGTCGACCTGCGGGGGCACGGCGATCTGCGGCTCGAGCTCGGTGGCGTCGAGGTCCACCCGGTGCTCGTAGACCGCGTCGGCGTCGGGCAGGATCGGGTTCACCGTCGACATGTCGACGCCGTGCTCGATCAGGTAGCGCTCCGTCTCGGCGTCCGGCAGGACGAAGGCGTTCTTGGCGCCCGCCTCCATGGCGAGGTTGCAGAGCGTCATCCGCTCGCTGGTGGACAGCGATTCCACCCAGGAGCCGTGGAACTCGACGGAGTGGTAGGTGGCGCCGTCGGCGGACAGGTCGCCGATGAGCTTGAGCATGACGTCCTTCGGGTAGACGCCCTCCTGCAGCGGTCCCTTGACCTCGATGCGCATCGACTCGGGCACCTTCATCCAGAGCTTCCCGGTGACCCAGGCCGCCGTGATCTCGCTGAACCCGACTCCGGTGCCGAGCGCGCCGAGCGCGCCGTAGATGGTGGAGTGCGAGTCGGTGCCGATGATCAGGTTGCCGGGCTTCACGAGACCGTGCTCCATGAGCACCACGTGCGCGATGCCGGCGTTCACGTCGAAGAAGTTCTTGATGCCCTTCCGCTCGGCGAAGTCACGGGAGAGCCGGTGGTCGCCCGCGATCTTCGACGTCGACGCTGGGGAGATGTGGTCCATGACCATCGCGATACGGTCGCGGTCGTAGATGTCCGGGTCGCCCATCCGCTCGATGGTCTTGATGCATCGCCAGGTGGCGGTGTGGCTCATGTACAGATCGGGGTAGGCGTCGACGATCTGCCCGGGGATCAGGCCGGTCTCGCCGGACGCGCGCTCCAGCGCCTTGACGGCGAAGGTCTTGCCCATCACTTCTTCTCCTTAGCGAACTTCTTCATGAGGTGTTCGATCAGTCCGCCGGCTTCCAGGATCTCCTTCAGCACGGGCGGGAACGGTGCGAACGGGTACTGGACTTCGCCCACGGTGACCGTGCCGGCCTCGTAGTCGACCCACACCTCGTCGCCTTCTGTGATCGCATCGACGGCGGCGGGACATTCGACGGCGACCAGCCCGGTGTTGATCGCGTTTCGGAAGAACACGCGGGAATAGGACCGGGCGACGACGGCGCTCACCCCGACGCCGATGAGGCAGGTGGCGGCCTGTTCGCGTGCGCTGCCGCACCCGAAGTTGCGGCCGGCCACGACGACCCTGCTCTCGCGGAGCTTGGCCTGGACCTCCGGGCCGAGCGGCTCGAACGCGTGGGTGCCGAGCTCGACGGGGTCGATGCTCACGAGGTAGCGGCCCGGGATGATGACGTCGGTGTTGACGTCGTCGCCGAAGACGATGCTGGGGCCGCCGAGGCGGTTGCCTGTTGCTGTGCTGGTCATGGCGTGGTGTCCTCCGTGAACGACTCGGTGGGGATGACGTGGCCGAGGTCGCGCTCTTCGGCGAGCTCGAGGATCCGTGAGCCGACTGCGGCGAACTGGATGCCCATCCCGGTGTTGTTGGCGAAGATCGTGATGTCGTCCGGGTCGGCCCGAGCGGGCTCGGGGTCGATGAGGATGTCGCCCAGCTCCTGGATGTCCTCCCACTTCTTGAGGCCGCGCTCGACGGGTCCGAGGATGTCGAACTGGCTGTCGTGGTGGACCTGTTCGCGGGAGAACACGACGATGCGGGCGGCCCGGTCGAAGGTGGTGTCGTCCAGTTCGCGGCGCTTGGCCGTGCCGTCCGGGCTGGTGATGCAGCTGACGTGGGTGCCCGGCTCGATCCACGCCCCGTCGAACACCGGCTCCATGGCAGCGGTCGCGGCCGTGATGATGCGGCAGCCCTCGACGGCGTCCTTCGGGTGGTCGACGGC
>DATCMN010000050.1:0-6383 GCA_036563405.1 Naasia sp.
GGCCTTCTGTGCGCGGGTGGAGGTGTGATGTTGGCTCACGGCCGGGCCTCCCGTGGGAGCGGAGGGGAGATGCCTGGGCAGGAGGCCGAGGGGCTAACCGGAGGGGAAAAGAGATCCGGGGGCTAACACACAACGGGGGCGGTGGTGGGTAGTCGCCCTGCCGTGCAGGATGCTATCAATTCGGTGTCCGGGGGTGCCTGCCTGCGGGTCGTGTCGTGTTCGCGAGGGCCTCGCGGAACGCCGACATGAGTGCCTCCTCGGTGATGAGTCGGACGCGGTCGCCTCGGCTGTTGATGGACCAGCGGACGGGGAGGCCGCCCTCGATCCACCGTTCGATGGTGCTCCGGGAACGGTGGACCCGCCGGGCGGCCTCGGCGACGGTGAGGTCGGTCATCGCGGCTCCGGCGAAGAACCGGCAGGTTCTTGGATCATGCGGCACCCTCGTCGGGGCTCTCAGGGATACGGGCGGACTTCGGGTTCAGGAGCTGCTGCTGCTCCAACCAGCGAGCGATCTCGGCGTCCTCGCGAACCCGAGAGGCTTCCCGGCCGACGGGCTGGTGCCAGCAGTGCGAGCACTGGAGGACCGCCCGGTCGCGGTCCTCGCCGTGGAACCAGGAGAACCGCATCTCGTACTCGTAGCAGAGCTCGCACAGCTGCCCGGTGCGCGGTCTCGGGCGGGGTGGGCGGGTGGGGTAGCGGGAGCGGAGGGTCCAGATGGAGTCGGTGACGTCCTCGACGTACCGGGGGGCGTAGTGCTGGGCGAGGATCTCGTCGTGGTGGAGGCGCAACCAGTTCGTCTGCTCTCCGGTGAGGAACGCGGCCCGCTCGGCGGTGGTGCCGGCGCGGAAGCCCTGCACCTCCTGATCGTTGGACCACGCGACAGCTAGGGGTGCACGGAGGTCGAGGACCTCGGCCCAGTAGCCGACCCAGTTCACGATCTCGGCGTACACCCGGTCGGCGTCGTCCGTGGGAGTGAGGCGGAGCGGAGAGGACAGCTGGCGCCACTCCTCGCCAGCCTCGACCCGGCCGTCGGTCTCGACGATCAGGGAGCGGACGTGAGCCATGATCGCGGGGAGGTCGATGAGGGCCTGCAGGCACCGCCAGGAGGCGAGTTGCCACGCGCGCGCCTCGTCATCAAGTTCGGGCTGATCGATCACAGGGGCGCCCCCTCGCGCATCGAGGCGGCACGGGCGCGGAGCATGCGCTGGTCGCGGGCGTCGTACATCTGCTCGGCTGCTTCTTCGAGGGCACGCGCGGCTGCTTCTCGGGTGGCGGCGTCGAGAGAGGCAGAGGGGGCCGCGGCGAAAAGGGTTGCGTCAATGGGTGACGGGACCAAGCCGTAATGCTTGTCACGCCACTTCCGCACCGCGGCGAGGGTCGCTTGCGCCTCGGCGGCCTCACGACGGGCGGCGAAGAGCATGATCGTGAGTTCGCCCTCCGCGACACCACTCTGTCCAACTACCCTGAGTGCTTCGGCGTGGACTTCCGGGGCGACCCAGCCTGCCGCGATTGCGTCGTCAGCGATGTCTGCTGCGATGGGCCAGGGACCGAAACCCAAGCGGGCGTGCAGCTTCTTTCGGATGATGCGGGTGAGGGCTTCGCGCTGCTCGTCTACGGTTCCCATCGTCAGAACACCTCCCCGGCGGTGATGGCGGCCGCTCGCTCCGCGACGGCGGCCTCCTGCTGCCGGAGCGCTGCGGTCGCCTCCGTCGCGGCCGCGGAGAGCTTCTCCGCGAGGCGGAACGCCTGCTCGGGCGAGTAGTCCACCCCGCGGCGGAACTGCCACAGGTTCACCCGGCACGCGTCAGTGACCTCGACGGCGGCGACCGTGACGATGGCCTCCTCGACGAGCATCGACGCGTGCACGCTCGGCCGGGTCACCGGTCACCCCTACTGGGAATCAGCACGGTGCCCGGAGTTGCCTTGGTGCGCATCCCTGCGACCAGGCCGACGGCCATCAGGCACAGGATCACGATCGTGACCCCGAGCAGCAGAGCGATCGAGCACGCGGCGGCCACCCAGCTTACGAGATCCCACGGATTCAGCAACATCTTCCCCTCCTCAGTCCGGGATCGGCAGTTCGCCGAGCCCCCATCGGTTCCACGACGACACGCGGGCGTAGGCGCCCTCCCACCGCAGGGTCCGGTACCCCTGCTTGCCGTGCCGGTTCTTCGCGACCTGCACGCGGAGCTTGTCTCCGGGGCGGCCGTCCTCCTCGAGGTCCCGCTGGAGGAGGAGCACCGCGTCGGCGTCCTGCTCGATCGACCCCGACTCGCGCAGATCTCCGAGCGAGGGGGGCCGACGGGCCTTGCCCTGCCCGGCCGCCTCACGGTTCAGCTGGGAGAGCGCGATGACGGGGACGCCGAGGTCCTTCGCCAGAACCTTGAGCTGGCGGGACACCTCGGAGACGATCTCGTACCGCTTGGCGTCGGAGGAGGCGCCGGAGATGAGCTGCAGGTAGTCGACGACGACGCCGGCGAGCGGGCCCTTCCGGCCGACCGAGCGGGCGAACGCCCTGATCTGCGTGATCGTCACGTCCCCTCGGTCGTCGATGTACATCGGCATCGTGTTGATGACGGGTCGGATCCGGGCGACCCGCTCCAGTTCCTCGTCGGACAGGTGCGACCGCTCGATCGACCCCATGTGCACGTCGGCGCGGGCGGCGAGCATGCGCATCAGCAGCTCCTCCCGGGACATCTCCAGGGAGGAGAACGCGACCGGGCCGCGGCGGGCTAGTTCCATCGCGAGCTGCAAGCCGACCATCGACTTGCCCTCACCGGGCCGGGCCCCGATGACGTACAGGCGGCCCGGCTGCATGCCGACGAGCAGCTCGTTCAGCGCCGGCCAGGGGGTTGGGATCATCTTCGGGCGTTCCTCGAAGTGAGCCATGACGGCGTCGAAGGATTCGCCGATGGGGCGCACCTCGACCCGTTCACGGCCCGCGACCCGGTCGACGTCGGCGCGGGCGAGCTCGACGGCGTCGGCGAGATCTCCGGTGCCCTCGTAGCCGCGTTCGACGATGCGGGAGCCGGCGGCGATCAGGCGGCGAGCAGTGGCGTGGTCGCGGACGATCGTCGCGTGGTGCCCGGCAGCTGTGGGGGAGGTGGGGACGTCGGTGAGGGTGTGGACGAATGCGGCGCCGCCGACCTTCTCGAGCACCCCGCGGCGGACGAGTTCGTCGGAGACGGAGATCGCGTCGACCGCGAGGGATCGGCCGGTGAGGGCGACGATCGCGGTGAACACTTCCTCGTGCCGGGGCTCGTAGAAGTCGCCGCCCTGGAGGATCGCGAGGACGTCCCAGACGGCGGGGGCGGAGATCATCATCGAGCCGAGGACGGACTGCTCCGCGAGCGCATCGTGCGGCGGAGTCCGCTCAGGCATCGGTGCCCTCCACGATGAGCATGTCGACGAGCAGGGCGACCGGCTCGAGCCCACAGTGCGACTCGTGCAGCCCGTTCACCCCGGCGGAACCGCACGTGCACCCGTTGACCTCGGCGGCGACCCACTCGCCGCGGATTACGAAGTTCCGGGTGCAGTCCGGCCGGTGGAACGCGTACCGGCCGCAGTCGCGGCACGGGGTTAACCCGTCGAGGTCGAGGGCGTCGAGGAGTTCGAGAGCGTTCACCGAACGCCCCCGCCTCGGTAGAGCGCCCCGATCGCGTGCTTCCTGCACAGAGCCCGCCACACCCGGCCCGGCACCAGGACCGTCGCCGCAACCTCCTCCGAGCACCCGAACTCGGTGCATCGCGATTCGATGTCCTCAGGCACGAGTCACCGCCCTCGCGCGCATGCTGTCTACCCAGCCCGGCTCGCCGCGCCGCTCGAGGTACTCCTCGAACCCGATACCGACCTTCGCCAGGTCACCCGCGACGATGAGGTCGCTGGCGCTCAGCACGGGCACCGGCGTCTGGTAGATCGACAGAACGTCAGCCGGGTAGATCGGCCGCGACTGCGCACGATAGTGCGCGCGGACCGCGTCCAGCGCCGCATCGAACTCCAGGTGCCCGACCAGCTCAGCCCACACCTCGACCGACAGCTCGTTGGGCTCCCGCCTGTCCGCCCCCGCCGCCCAGATCAGCAGCTTCGCCACTTCCGACTTCCTCACGTTCGCTCTCCTCGTATCGGTTGACCAGCGCTAACGCCGCCGCTTGCTTCTTCTCGCCCCACGTCGTCCCGCCGTGACGGCGTTCCGCCTCCTCCTGATCTCGGAGGAGCCAGTTCTGCCAGGTGCGCACCCAATCCCGCTTCACGCCCTTCGCCCCGGGAGCGGCAGCGAAGTGATTCATGAACCGCTCCGTCGACCGTCGCCCATCGACGAGAGGCGTGCGATCCCGAGCCCACTGAGCCATCTCCGGCGTGACAGAGAAGTCCGCGGGGAGACGCGTCCCACGCGTCGCACTCCTCTCCGAAGGAGAGGTCTGTACTGCACTGCTCTGTACTGCACTGCTCTGGGGCGCGGAATCCGGTCGGATTCCATCCGGATTCCGCGCGGAATTAGGGACAACTTCCCCGGTTTTCTGCGCCTTCCGCTCACGATCGCGGGCCCGGTACTTTCCGATTTCCTCCGCCGTCTTGTTCCACTTCGTCCACGAACGGACGACGAACCCTCCATCTACTGCCGCGATCAGGCCGACTTCCTGCAACACCGCGAGCCTCTTGGTGATGTTCCGCAGCCCGAGACCGACGATGGTCCGCACCTGTCGTTCGGTGATGAACCCGTCGCTGGAGACCGATGCGAGGAAGGACAGGCACCTGACGAACAGCAGCTCGGCGTCGGGACCTGCCTCGAGGATCGCGTCGTCCATGAAGTACTGGGCTGCCAAGGGGACATAGGGCCCCTTGGACTTCGGTCGACCCATTAGGCGTCCCGCTCGTCGAAGTCGCCCCGGCGGACCCGGTCGGCCAGGCCGGCGTACACGGCGGCGAGGAGCACGTTCCGGGCCTTCGCCCGCTCCAGGAGCCACGCGACCAGCTGTGCCTTGTCGACGCCCATCAGGCGGCCGTCCGCTCGTCGTCACAAGTGCACGGGCGCTCCAACCAGCACGACGTGCACACCTCGGCAGGCTTCGCCCGACGTCGCGAGAATCCCGACCGCGCCTCCGCGGTCGCGCACTCATCCGCATGCACCAGCACGTCCTCGACGTACACGACCCGCTCACCCGGGACGATCCGCTCCTCGCACGCCGGGCAGCGGCCCCCGTACCGGGCCTCGAATGACGCGCCCGAGCTCACGAGTCCCACCCCAGCCACTCGTCCCCGTAGATCGACAGCATCCGAGCCTCCGCATCCGCGCGCGAGATCCGGCGCAGCTCACCCGTCGGGGTCAGCACCGCCCAGATCCCCGCCCACTGGTAGAACACCGGCAGGTCCTCGATGCGGTGCAGGGACACCCACCGGCGCACCTTCCACCCGAACCGCAGCGCCTTGGACTGCATCGACGCCTCGAACAGGCCGTTGCAGACGACGCACGCAGTCACCCCGTCTTGCAGGCGCGGGGACCGCTTCGAACCGCCCATCCCTACGGCCTGCCGGTGCTGGTAGGAAAGGGGCGACATGGCCCCGCAGGAGACGCACCGGTGCTCGTCGCGCTCGTAGGTGACGGCCCGGACAACCGGTGTAGGCGCGCTCACGTCGACACCTCGAGAGCCACTGCCCGATTGGAGAGCCTTTTCGCGGCGATCTCGCAGTACGCCTCATCGAGCTCAACACCGACCGCCCGCTGGCCAAGCGACGCGGCGGCGAGGAGCGTCGTCCCTACGCCGCAGGTCGGGTCCGCCACCTTGCCAAGAGGTGCCCGCGAGATGAGCTCCTGCATCAGCGCCACCGGCTTTTGGTGCGGGTGATAGCGCCCATTCCTGGCGAGGCTCTGCACCGGGGCGCACCTAAGAACGTCCGTTGATCGCTGCCCGCGAGCGTGAGTCCAGTTGCCCATCACGTAGATCTCCTCGTGGCCGGGCTTCCACGGGATGCGGAGATCTCCCATTCCGAGAGCCCCGCCCTTGTCCCAGACGAGAGTCATGAGGTTCATCTCGGGCTTCTCGACCTTCGGCGACCCAAAGCACAGAGCAGGCAGGTTCCGCTCGGCGTACCAAGTCCCGAGGATCGCGTCACGCACCTGCGTGTCCCTGTCGTTGAGAATTGAGCGGGCGAGCTGTTCCCTGGCGGAACCCGAGTGGTAGTCGATGCCATATGGCGGGTCGAAGATCAAGACGTCAGCGTCCAGCCAGTCCAGGTGCTCTTCAAGCGCATCGCCGTGGAACAGCGTTACGAGGTCGTCCTCGTAGTACGGCTTCACCAGACCTTCACCTCCCCGCCGACCGCGATGGAGCAGAGGTCGTAACCGCCCCACGGCGAGTAGTTCGGCACATGCCGTGTGCCGAAGC
>DATCMN010000051.1:0-2841 GCA_036563405.1 Naasia sp.
CAGACGCCCGTTCCGGAGGAGCAGCGGCGCGTCCGGAGCGGCGTCAGCCACGCCGGGCCTTCCGGAGTCGCTCGTGCGCCCGGCGCATCTCCGCGGCGAGGGCGGGCTGCGCGTAGGGGCCGGTGCCCTCCAGCTCGTCGATGATGCGGTCCACCGTCTCCTCGGGGCGGTTCTGGCTCAGCTTGCTCTTCGCGACGACACGGGTGGGCGTGAGGCGGAGCCCGACGGTGCCGGAGCTGATCCGCTGCGCGTACTCGCTGTTCGCCGGGGTGCCCTCCATGAGCCGCGGCTCCGGCATTCCCCGCTCGAAGCTCTCCACCAGGTCGCCGAGCACCCGGAAGTTCTCCTCGGGGCCGAGGATCTCGGGCACGCCGTAGAGATGCGCGACCACGAAGTTCCACGTGGGCACCGCCGGCTTCGCGTCGTACCAGCCGGGTGAGATGTAGCCGTGCGGGCCCTGCACGATGAGGAGGATCTCCGAGGAGCCGAGCCCGTGCACCACCTCGTCGGGGCGACCGACGTGGCTGAGGATCGACAGCTCCTCGCGCGACTCGTCGAGCACGATCGGGTAGTGGGAGGCGACGATACCCTCCGGCGTACTGCTCACGAAGGTGCCCCACGGGTTCTCGCGGATCAGCCGCTTCAGCTCCTCGACGTCGGTGAGGGTGAAGCTCGGGTTCTGTCGCATCTCAGGCCCTCGGGGTTCGCGGCCGTGGGCGCTTCTGCCACCCGGGTGCCCAGTACAGGTTGCGGCCGCCCATGTCCTCGATCACCACGTTGCCGCGGCCGCGGGGGCTCGGCAAGCCGTGCCGCTTGTAGACGTAGTGGCGGTCGGACTGATTCGCCATGGCTGCCGCCCACTCCTCATCGGTGAGGTCGTCCTTGGTCATCATCTGCCCTGTCCGCACCCCGAGCTGCAGGAGGTGCGCCCAGTCGCGCCACAGCGCGCGCACCTGCTTCTCCGGCACTTCCCGGCCGGGCGTGTGCGGGTCGAGGCGGGCGCGGAACAGGAGCTCCGCCCGGTACACGTTGCCGATCCCGCTGACGACGCTCTGGTCCATGAGGAGCAGCCCGATGGGCGTCGGCTTCTTGCGCACCGCTGCGACGAAGCGGTCCTCGGCCGCCTTGTCGGCGTGCACGAGAGGGTCCGGGCCGAGCTTGGCGAGCACGGCCGCAGCCTGCGGCGGGCTGATCACCTCGCAGGCGGTGGGCCCGCGGAGGTCGGCGACCGCGGTCTCGGTGAGGAGGCGCACCCGCACAGCGCCGATCGGTGGCGGCGGGAAGTCCTCGAGCCGCTGCTCCTTCTCCTGCTCGGCCATCCGGAGCCGGCGCGGTGCACCCATGCTCGCCGCGAAGTCCAGCGGGATCTCCTCGCTGTAATCGCCGAGCACGGTGCCCCGCTGATTCGTCTGCCCCATCCGGCCGCCCGAGGCGGCGACTGTGGCGTCGGCGCTGATCTCGCCGGCGAAGTCCCACGCGCCGTAGAGGCCCAGGTGGACGCGCAGGATGCGGTCCTCCTCGAATTCGAGGAAGAGCTGCTTGCCGACGGCTATCGCGCCGAGCATCGTGCGGCCGTCGAGGTCGGCGGCCCCGGCGGCGAAGCGTCCCTGCGGACTCGACGCACCGATAGTCCGTCCCACGAAGTTGGCGCGGAATTGGAGCGCGATCCGATGGATCGAGTGGCCCTCAGGCATGGGAGCGTTCGACTCCCGGCGTGTGCTCGGCCGCGGCGATCGCACCCGTCAGCTCGTACTCGGCCAACTGGTCGATGCGCCGCTGGTGCCGCTCGTCGAAGGAGAACGGCTCCGCCACGAAGGCGTCGATGAGCGCTGTCGCCTCCTCTAGCGTGTGCTGGCGGGCACCGATCGAGATCACGTTCGCATCGTTGTGCTGGCGGGCGAGGACGGCCGTAGCCTCGCTCCAGGCGAGCGCGGCGCGTACCCCGCGCACCTTGTTCGCGGCGATCTGCTCGCCGTTGCCCGACCCGCCGAACACGACGCCCAGCGACTCGACGCCGGCCTCCTGGTCGGCGACGACGGCCTGCGCGGCGGCGATGATGAAAGCCGGGTAGTCGTCGAGCGGGTCGTACTCGGCCGGGCCGTGGTCGACGACATCGTGACCGCCCTCCCCGAGGTGCTGGACGAGGTGCCGGCTGAACTCCAGCCCCGCGTGGTCCGTGGCCAGATGGATCCGCATGCGGCAAGTCTAGGGAGAGCGGGCGACGCCGGGAGGCCGGGGATCCGGTGCACACGTGCAGGCGGGTGCGGCGGCCGGGATAGCGTCGGGGGATGCAGTTCGGCTCCCTCGACTTCCTGCCCGTCCGCGAGCACCTCGACCTGGTGGCGGACACCGTCCGCGCCGCGATCGAGCGCTCGGCGGAGGAGATCCTCGCGGCGCCGATCGACCCAGCCGTCGCGGACACCGCGGCGTTCTGCGAGCGGTACGGGCTGCGGATGGAGGACGGCGCCAACTGCGTCATCGTCGAGGGCAGGCGCGCGGACGTGGTCCGCCACGCGGTCTGCCTCGTGCTCGCCACCGACAAGGTGGACGTCAACGCCACGATCCGCCGGCTGCTCGACGTGAAGAAGGTCTCCTTCGCCGGACGGGATTCGGCCACCGCGCTGACCGGGATGGAGTTCGGCGGGATCACCCCGATCGGAGTCCCCACCTACTGGCCGCTGTTCGTGGACGAGGCCGTCGCCGCGTCGGGTCCGCTCGTGGTCGGCAGCGGGCTTCGGCGCTCGAAGCTCCTCGTCCGCGGCGAGGTGCTCGGCGGCCTGCCGAACGCGCGGGTGCTGCCGATCGTCAAGCGGGGGGCGCCCGCGGCCTGACTCGGACGGG
>DATCMN010000053.1:0-1718 GCA_036563405.1 Naasia sp.
GGGCGGGATCGACGGGCGGAGCGTCAGCGATCGCGGAACCGCCGCGCCCACCGCTCCGGCGGGTACTCCTCCGGCCAGTGCGAGGTGATCGTGTGCATGCCGCGCCGGAAGCGCCGGGCCAGCGCCGCCCTGTCGGTGAACGGGCGCGCGGAGATGCCGACCCGGAGGGCGCGGACCCAGCGGATGCGGTGCTCCGGCCCCAGATGCATGCTGAGGTCGAGATCGTCGTGCAGTTCGGGGTCGAGGCGGTGCACCCCGTCCCGCACGGCGGTCCACGCGCTGCGGCGCATCCCGAAGTTCGACCCGAACAGCGGCGGATGGCCGAGGGCCAGGCCTGTGGCGGCCGCGTACGCGCCGAGATACAGCCCGCACAGCAGGCGGGACAGGGGAGCGAGGCGGGGAGGGAGATCGTAGAAGAGCGCGGGCCCCGTCACTGCCGCGACGGCGTCGTCGGCGAGCAGCGCTGCGACGCGCTCGATCCAGTGCTGCGGCAGCCTGCTGTCCGCATCGCAGCGGAGGATGAGCGCCCCTGCGGCCGCGTCGTAGCCGGCGGATGCCGCTGCCGGGATGCCTGCTCGTCGCTCCTCGACCACGCGTGCCCCGGCTGCGCGGGCCACGGCGGCGCTGTCGTCGGTGCTGCCGTTGTCCACGACCACCACTTCGTCGGCGGGGCGGGTCTGCCGGGCCAGATCGCGCAGGCACCGGGCGAGATGCCGTGAGTCGTCCTTCACCGGGATCACCACCGAGACCGTGAGGGATCCTCGGGGTCGGTGCGAGCGAACCTCTTCCACCCTTGCCTGCCGTCCGTCGATGTTCAAGGCCCTATGCCGTCGAGAAAGCCCGGCTTAGCGTCGGAAGGGCCATCCGGCAGATCCAACCAGATCGGAGCTTCATGTACTTCCACCGTCAAGAACTTCAGCACAAGTCGAAGCCGAGCAAGCCCGACGCCATCTTCGCCCGACGCCTGCAGGAAGTGCTCGGCGGCCAGTACGGCGAGATCACCGTCGCGCTCCAATACGGGTTCCAGTCCTGGAACTCGCATCTGCCCGGGAAGTACCGGGACCTGCTCTTCGGCATCGGCGCGGAGGAGATGGGGCACGTCGAGATGCTCGCCGTGATGATCGCCCAGCTGCTCGAGAAGAGCCCCATCCAGGGCTCCGAGGACGCCGCCAAGTCGGATCCGGTGCTCGGCGCCGTGATCGGCGGGATGGACGTCCAGCACGCCATCGTCGCGGGCGCCGGTGCGCGTGCCGTGGACAGCAACGGGAATCCGTGGCAGGGCTCCTACATCACCTCGAGCGGCAATCTGCTCGCCGACTTCACGGCCAACGCGAACGCGGAGATGCAGGGGCGCGTGCAGGTGGCGCGGCTGTACCACATGACCGACGACCACGGCGTGCGTGACCTGCTGTCCTTCCTGCTGGCCCGGGACACGATGCACCAGAACCAGTGGATCCGCGCCGCCGAGGAGCTGCGCGCCGAGGGCTTCGAGGAGCTGCCGGTGCCGAGCAACTTCCCCATCTCGAAGGAGGAGCGGAGCGTGTCCTACCAGTACATCAACTTCTCCGACGGCCAGGCCGCGAGCGAGGGCACCTGGGCGAGCGGTCCGACGCCCGACGGCCACGGCGAGTTCAGCTACGTCGCCGAGCCGCCCAAGGGTGTCCCGATGCCGCCGGCCACCCAGCCCGACGGCCGCTTCTACGGCACCACCGCGAAGT
>DATCMN010000056.1:0-8789 GCA_036563405.1 Naasia sp.
CGTCCGGCGTCTCGGTCAGCGCCGCGTACAGCGGGTGGCGGTGGCGGCCGTTCACCTTCACCCGCTCGAACATCGGGAAGGTGACGCCCCACGTGGTGGAGCAGTACTCGGCGATCTTCTCCTCGGAGCCGAGTTCCTCCAGGAACTGGTTGCTCGGAAAGCCGAGCACGGTGAAGCCCCGGTCCCCATAGGTGCGCTGCAGCTGCTCCAGCTTCTCGTACTGGGGTGCGAGACCGCAGCGTGAGGCCACGTTGACGACGAGTCGCACCTTGTCCCCGAACTCGCCGAACGTGGTCTCCGCGCCGGTGATGGTGCGGAGGGGGATCGAGTCGAGGTCCATGGGAGGGACAAGCCGCGCGAAGGCGCGAGCATTCCGCGCTCGTCGCCGCGGACGGGTCGGCCAGCCCGGGGCGACGCTCACCGTGACGTATCGCTCGTCGGCGATGTCCCGCCCCCAGAGCTGCGGATCGTCGAGCCGGCGGCTCTCGGTCGTGCAACCTGCGGCGCGCAGCAGTCGCTCGGTCTCGGCGGCGGGGAGGCCGGCGCCGGTGCTCCAGCGTCCTTCGATGGCCACGAGAAGCTCGCCAGGGGCGAGCAGCTCGATCCACCGCGCGACGGCGGCCTCCGGATCGGGGAGGGCCCACAGCAGGTGGCGGCACAGAACGACGTCGACGGAGGACGCGCGCAGCGGGGGATGAGCGGCGTCGCCCAGCAGGAAGTCGACGGGCGTCTCGCCGGCCTTCCGGCGGGCACGAGCCACCATCTCCGGCGAGGAATCCACCCCGGTCGCCGCGAACCCCGCCTCGGCGAGCAGGACCGTCAGTGATCCAGTGCCGCACCCCAGGTCGGCGACGCGAGCGGGCGGTGGCGGCAGGAGGTCGAGGAGCAGGGCCCGCCAGGCTGCGCGCACCGCCGGATCGCGCAGGCCGTGGTCGGGCTCGTCGTCGAAAGTCGCCGCCGCACGGTCCCAGAACTCGGCAGACGAGGTCACCGCTCCATCGTGGTCCACCCTCCTCCCCACCGCACTGGGATTGCGGGAACGCACGCCGCAGCCCGGCGACCGCCGGGGGAGCGCCCGCAGTCACTAGCATCGGCTGACCCCGCGCTCCGGGGCGCCGTCCGACGAGGAGAACCCGTGACGCAGCCTGTGCCGACCGCCCGCCCGTTCCGCTGGGTGCGCACCGCGGTCCTCTATTCGATCGTCGGCTCCCTGATCGCAGCCGCCGTCGTCGGGGTGATCAGCGCCCTGATCGGCGAGTTCGGGACCCTGTCCTGGCAGGCGATGGGCACGATCGCACTCTTCGTCTTCTTCTCGCTGCTGTCCTGGTACGACGCGGACGTGTCCGCCAAGCGCTCCCGCTGGTTCGGAATCGTGTCCGTCGCGGTGTCCATCTACCTGCTGGTGGTGGGGCTGTTCAAGATCTGGCTGCCTCACCGGGACACCGTGTCCACCGACGACAACGGCGTGACGGTCTTCACCTACTACGACGGGTTCTCCGACTTCCTCTCGTGGGTGTTCCTCGCGATCATCGCCCGGGTCGCGCTGCTCCACATCCACCTGCTGCTCGTGATTTACGAGCGCTTCCAGACGCCGGCGATGCGGGTGGTGTCCCGGGTGACGTTCGTCCTCGTCGCGGTGCTCGCGGTGATGCTGTCGCTCCCGGTGCTCACTCCCGGTCGCGATTACCCGGAGCTGTACTGGCGCATCGTGGCCGCTGTCGCTATCGCCGATGCGCTGGGCACCATCCTCGTTCCCTTGATCCACGTGCTGTTCCACCGTCAGCCGCAGCCGGCGGTTCAACAGTGGCCCGCCCAGCAGGCGGCACAGCCGGCACACGGTGCGCCGGGCGTCGTGGCCGCGCCTGCGCCGCCCGCACCGGTGGGAGCGATGGGCATCCCGGCCGCTCCCGCGACGTCGGCAGCCACGGTTCCGGCCGTCGCACCCGCGGGCACTGCGCTGGGGGCCGCATCGGTGCCGGCCAAGCTCACCTCGGACCGCCCGAATCCACTGGCGCCGCCCCTCGACGCCTACGCGCCGCTCGAGCCGAAGCCCGCGCCGCAGATGCTGATGTGGCCCCGGTACGCGGACGGCCGCCCGCTGCCGGCGCGAGCCGACGGCAAACCGGACTTCACCGGGGTTCTGGGCTTCGAGTAGCGCCCGGCAAATGCACGTCCACTCCCTACGCTGATCCGGTGAGCTCCACTACCGGCACGGCGCCCGACGGGGACGAGCGCGGCCCTGCGGTGTGGCGCACTCGCGAATGGCGGGCGGGAGCCGTGGCGTGGGCGGATGCGGCGCTCGCCGCGGCTGGGATGCGGCGGACCGGGGACGTGGAGCAGCCCCGGGTACGAGCCTGGGCCACGGTGCTCCGCGTGCCGACCGACGGTGGGCTCGTCTGGCTGAAGGCGACGGCACACCAGACGGCCTTCGAGGTGCCTCTGTACGCGCTCCTCACCGCGACGGTGCCGAGCCGGGTGCTGCATCCGATCGCGGAGGACGCGGATCGCGGCTGGCTGCTGCTGCCGGACGGCGGCCGGTCCCTCGCGGATGCGCTGCCCGAGGCGGATGCCGTCGCGGTGCTCGAGCAGGTGCTGCCCGAGTACGGTGCCCTGCAGGTCACGCTGGCCGCGCACCTGCCCGCCCTTGAGGCCGCCGGACTCGACGACATGCGGCCGGCCCGCATGTCGGAGCGGTTCGACCTGACGCTCGAACTTGCGGGACGCGGGGCGTCGTCCGACGACCGGGAGGCGCTCCAGAGCCTGATGCGGTTCCGGCCGGTCTACGAGGACTGGGTGGCGGAACTGGCGGCCTCGCCCGTGCCGGCCAGCATCGACCACAACGACCTGCACGCCGCCAACATCCTCCTGCCCCTCGCCGCCACCGCGGGTGCGCGGTTCTACGACTGGGGCGACGCCGTCGTGTCGCACCCGTTCGCGAGCATGCTGCACGGCCTCGGCTGGCTGCCGCCGCACCTCGGTGTGCCGTGGACCGACCCCCGCATCGAGCGGATCCGGGACGCCTACCTCGCGCCCTTCGCGGCGTTCGGCTCCCCGGCCGAGCTGGTCCGCACGCTCGACCTGGCATGCCGGGTGGGCAAGGTGGCGCGCAGCATCTCGTGGGCGCGGGCGATCGGTATGGGCGATGAGGCACGCGGCTTCGAGCGGGCGCCGCTGCAGCTCCTCCTCTCCGTCGCGGAGGAATCGCCTCTCGCGCCGTTCTGAGCGGCGGTGCCGCATCGCGTTCGGCGTCCGCATCCGGTGGAATGGGCGTACTGACCGGGTGAGGGGGAGTGCATGACGCTCGGTGCGACCTCCGTCGTCGGCGTGCTCACCGCGCTGATCGGTGCGGTGTTCCTCGCGATCGGGGCGCAGCTGCAGCACCGGGGCCTCAAGCTGGCGCAGGCGGGTGACCCGCGCGCGAAGCGCGGGGTGCTGGGGGCCGCGCAGCTCTGGCGGCTGGTGCGGACGCCGCTGTGGCTGGGCGGGATCCTCGTCACCGGACTCGCCATGGTGTTGAACCTGGTGAGCCTCCGCCTGGCGCCCCTGATCGTCGTGCAGCCGCTGGGCGTCGCCGCTCTCGTGACGACCGCCCTCCTCAACGCCGCGGTGTACCGCTACTCGCTCACCTGGGCGTCGCTCGGCGCGATGGTGGTGTGCGTCGCCGGCATCGGGACGTTCGTGACCGTCGGAGCCCTCACTGCGCAGAACTCGGTGGTGTCCGACGACGACCTCGGGCAGATCCTCACGGCGCTCGCCGTGGTCGCCGTCCTGATCGCCATCGGGTTGGCGGGGTTCCGGCGTCGTTTCCCGGCGACGGTCAACGTCCTGGCCGCGGGCGCGCTCTCCGGCTTCGTTGTGACGCTGGCCAAGACCGTCGTCACCCGCGTCTCCGTGGGCAACGTCGGCCTGCTGACCGTGGTCGGCGCGGTCGCGCTCGTGGTGGTCGCCGTCTCCGCCCAGTACTTCGTGCAGAGCGCCTATGCCTCGGGACCCGTCGACCTGATCGTCGCGGGCCTCACGATTCTCGATCCGCTGGTCGCGGTGAGTCTCGGAGTGCTCGTCCTGGGGGAGGCGGCCGCGACCCCGCTGTGGGCGGTGGGCGCCTATGCGGTCAGCGGAGCGGCCGCCGTGATGGGTGTCGTGCTGCTCGCGCGCCATCATCCGCAGGCGCACCTGCGCACGGCGAGCTGACCGGGCTCAGCGGCGCGCGCGGGCCGCTGTGTAGGTGAGGATCACGAGGTCGGCGAGGATCGCCGTCACACCGAGGACTATCAGCTGCGGCGCCACGGCTATCGCCAGCTGGCTCAGCTGCACCTGCACGATGGAGAGCCCGTCGGGCGTGCGCACCTCATCGTTGACCACCGACCAGCCCTGGAACTGCAGCGGCCACGCCACCATGTGCGCCCACACGCCCACGACGATGAGGGCCACGCCCGCCACGGCAAGCAGGACGGCCCACCGGCGCTGGTGCGGGGAGTCGTCGGGGAGGTCCGGCGGTGCCATGCCGTCGGTCGGGTCGCCGGTCGCCGGGTTCGCGGGCGGGTAGGTGTTCGGTGTCGCGCCGGCGGGTCCCCGTGCCCCGTCGGCGGCGGAGCGCGGGGCCGCGTCCCGCTCGGCGGAGCCCGCGGCTGCGCTCATCTTGTGCGCGGGCGCGGGATCGGCGCGACGGGGGATGGACAGTCGGGGGATCGCTCGGGGACGCGGCCGCTGTTCGTCGCCGGGTTCTGGGGCGTAGCCGCGCTGGTAGATCGGGTCGTACCGCGGGTCGAGGCTGGGCTCGTGGCCCCCGCGAGCCCGCTCGGCGGATCGATCCATCAGACCTCCTCGGCTGGATTCGATCACCCTAGAGGACGGGGAAGGCGCTGTTCCCGCTCCCGCGGCTAGCCGTCCTCGCGGTCGGGGCTCTCCAGGATGAAGAAGTTGGACTGACTGCCGTCGCTCCGGTTCTCCTGGTAGACGAAGTTGAGGCGGCGCTCGTCGAAGGTCGCGAACCACTCGTCCCAGCTGACCTCCTGGAGGCCCTCCGTCTTCTCGCCGAAGTCGAAGCGCAGCACGCCCAGGTGCCCGTCGTGCTCCGTGCCGGGAACCGTCGCCGGCCGGCCGTCGCGGGCCTCCGCCCACTCCTTGATCACCTCGTGGTGGGTCGTCGCCAGGCTGCGGCCCTCCCGCTCCGGCTCCTCGTCGGGTGAGGTGATCTCCTGCGAGTACTTGAGGGACTTCGACGTGTCCGGGCCGGTGCGGAGGTGGCCGCCGTCGGGGCCGGCGCCCACGTCGCCGTCAGTGTCAGCAGCGCCGTCGGCCGCTGCGGCTCCGTCCGCTTCGGTGGCCGCCTGCACCAGGGCCTCGACGAGGTCGTCCTTCTTCATGTCGGACGTGCCGCTGATCCCCGCCTTCTTCGCCCGGTCTCGCAGCTCGTCGACTTTGAGCTCCCGGAGCTCCGTCTCGCTGACCTCGGGAGTGTTCGGCGTCTGGTTGCCGGGTTGGTCGGCCATGGCTGTCCTCCTGCACGATCGGGGTTCGCTTCGAGCCTGCTCCGGCCGCGCTGAGGACGGGCTGGGAGATCTCCGGCTCGACGAATCGGCGGGCGGTTCAGACGGGAAGGTGCAGCACCGGGACCGACGCCCCGGCGTCGACGCCGCCGGGCGGGATCAGCGCGAGGAACTGCGCCTCGGCGAGCCCGCGCAGCATCGCGGAGCCCTGCCACCCCGTGGGGGCGAGGCCGTCGGGCGTGAGCCGGCAGGCGAGGACCAGCGCCGTCGTCCGCGGATTCTCGACGGCCCGGGCGGCGGGCAGCGCCGCGGGCGCACGCAGCGGCCGCCCGAGGAGACCGTCGAGGAGGGGAGCGCCCAGCAGGTGGAGCGCGACGAGCGCGGCGAACGGGTTCCCGGGCAGCGCGAGCACCGGGCGGCCGTCCGTGCGCCGGGCCAGCAGCGTGGGGGACCCCGGGCGCATCGCGACCCCATCGAGGACGAGCGCGCACCCGACGACGTCGAGGGCCGCCCGCATCTGGTCGCCCTCGCCGGCCGCGGTGCCGCCCGTGGTGACGAGGATCGGTGCCGTCGAGGCGGCGATCCGGTCGACTGTGGCGTCGAGCCGGTCGGGACCCCGGGTGACCGTGCCGGCTCGCCCGCCCAATGAGGCGAGGAGCGGCGGAAAGGCGGGTCCGTACGCGTCCCGCACGCGTCCGAGCGGCGGTATCCCCGCCGGAACCACCTCATCGCCGAGCAGCAGCAGATCGACGACCGGCGGCCCGGCCACTGCGACGTCGTCGGCGCCCGCGACTGCGGCCAAGGACAGGGCTGCCGGCGTCAGCACGCTGCCGGCCGGAAGCAGCAGCTCGCCTCTCCGGGCCTCCTCGCCGGTGAGGCGGATGTCCTCGCCCGGCTCGGGAGTGCGGGCGGGCAGGGGATGCAGCAGGTCGCCGTCGACGCGCCCGTGCTCGCGGCGGAGAACGGCAACCATCCCGGCGGGCACGGGCGCCCCGGTGACGACAGGTCGGGCCTCGCCGGACGCGAGTTCCGTGTCGATAGGCGAGGAGCCGATCGGGATGCCCTCGAGAAGCCGCCACGGCGGCGGGCCGGCTACCACCCACCCGTCCATCGCGGAGCGGTCGAAGGCGGGGAGGTCGGCTGCGGCGCGCAAGGGCTCGGCGAGGGTGAGCCCCGCGGCCTCGGCGAGGGGCCGGCGGACGGCCGGCTGCCGGAGGGCGTCCCCCGTCGCGTGCGCGAGCTCGCGAGCCGCCCGCCAGTCGAGGCTCACGCCTCGGCGCCGCCGCGCGCCAGGGCGAGACGGGACGCCACGGCGGCCAGTTCGGCGATGTCCGCATCGGGGTCGCCGCCCCCTCGGGCGGCCGCGTAGCCGACGAGGAAGGTCGTGAGGGGGGCCGCCGGTCGTGCGACGGAGTGCGCCGCGTCGCGGGCCAGGTCCAGCACGAGCTGCACGGGCACGTCGAGTTCCTCCACGCCCAGCGCGCGCTTCAGCTCAGCGGCCCAGTCGTCGAGCTCCGAGGGATGGGTCATCGTGGTGTTCCTTCCTCGTGGCCGGCTTCGCCGCGTCCGGCCGCATCTGCCGCCTTGCGCAGTTCGATTCCGAGCCGGGCCGCGTCCTCCGGGGTGTCCACGTCGGCTGCGGCGAGGTCCGGCACCGGAACTTCCCGGAGGTCGAGGCCCGCCAGCAGCAGGCGCATGGACGATCCTTCCACCCCGCCCCGCTCCCGCACGATGCCTGCGACGGCCTCCCGGAGCCGGTCCGTGCGGTAGAGGGCGAGGAGCGACTGCCGCCGACCGGCCCCGTCCACCGCGATGA
Organism: Naasia sp.; assembly: GCA_036563405.1. Classification (GTDB taxonomy): domain Bacteria; phylum Actinomycetota; class Actinomycetes; order Actinomycetales; family Microbacteriaceae; genus Naasia. Next base: position 7,306 of record DATCMN010000056.1, read on the forward strand.
CACCGTCGGCCTCCTGGCCCGCTTCGGCCGAGGAAGGCCAGGCGTCGAGCAGCAGGGGAAGCGCGGCGGCGGCGTGGGGCATGTCGACGGCGAGCAGGGCGACCGCGTCCGGGTGCCCGGGCACGCGTGCCGACTCCTCGAGCCTGCTCAACTCGTCGAGACCGGCCGCGGTGGCGGCCACGGGGCCGCCGAACGGCGGGTTCTCCCGCACAACACTGACGCGCACGAGGGCGGCTGCGGAGGTCGGAGGGTGATCGCCCACCACGACCACGGCGGCGGCATCCGCGAGTGCGGAGAGGAGCCGATCCACCAGGGGCACTCCGCCGAGGCGGAGGGCGGCCTTGTCGGCGCCGCCCAGTCGGCTGCCTCGCCCGCCGGCCAGGATCACCGCGGCCCAGGTCGGCGCATCGCCCGGCATGGCACCTCCTTCGACGTCGGAACCCGATTCTCCTCCGGCGGGCTCGCTCCGACTGGTCCGCGGCGACTGTCAGCGAAATCTCAGCATCTCGCTGCATCCGCGGATGCCCCGCTGCGGGAAGTAACTGATGACGGCGAGCCCGCCGCACCCACACAGGAGGAAAACATGCGCACTACCCTCGTCGCCGGCGCCGCAGCCGGCCTGTTCGCCGCGGTCGCCCTGACCACCCCGGCATTCGCCATCTCCGACAGCAGCGCCGACCTGTCGGTCCTGCACGCAGTGCCCGACACCCCCGTCGACGTCTACGTGAACGGTGAGCTCACCCTCGACGACTTCGAGCCCGGCGACCTCGCCGGCCCGCTCGACCTGCCGGCCGGCACCTACACGGTGGCGATCACCGCGCCGGACGCGGCCGACGACTCCGAGCCGGTGATCGGCCCGATCGACCTGCAGCTCTCGGCGAACACCAGCTACACCGCCGTCGCGCACCTCGGCGAGGACGGCAGCCCGACCGCGTCGCTGTTCACCAACGACATCGCGGCGACGGAGGCCGGCAACGGCCGTCTGACGGTCCGCCACACCGCCGCGGCGCCCGCCGTGGATATCGTGGCCGGCGGCAGCGCCGTCGTCTCCGGTCTCGCGAACCCCGATGAGGCGTCGCTCGACCTCCCCGCCGGCACCGTGCCGGCTGCTGTAGCCCTCGCCGGCACCACGGAGCCCGTCATCGGCCCGGCCGACGTCGACGTGCAGGAGGGCGTGCTGACCATCGTCTATGCCTGGGGCAGCGCCGAGGACGGGAACCTCGACCTCGCCGTCCAGACCATCGAGGGCCTCCACTCCGCCCCCGGGAGCGTCAACTCCGGCACCGCCGGTCTCGCCGCCGACCCGGAGCCCATGACCGGATGGTGGCTCGCCGCCGCCGCCGCCGCTGCCGCCGCGCTCGCCCTGACCGGCGCGGGCACCGCGACCGTTCTCGCCCGCCGGCGCTGACCGGACCGGCCCAGCACGGCAGAGAACACGACGGTAGAGAACACGGCCGGAAGGAACGGATCCCATGAACACGAGC
>DATCMN010000069.1:0-6122 GCA_036563405.1 Naasia sp.
GTCGGTCGTCGACGACCTCGCGGGCCAGACCGTGCAGCTGCTGGTCAAGGCGCAGGAGGACTACTTCCGGGACGGCAACTGCGTCGAGCTGCGAGTCACCCCCAAGAGCCTCAACATCCAGAAGGGCGAGTCGACCGGCATCCTGGTGGAACCGGTCAGCCTGATCGACGGGCAGGCCGTGGCGACGGGGACTGTGCGCTCCGAGGGCGTCGACGGCCCGGGGACCGTCAGCCCGGCGGGCGATCAGAAGGTCGGCACGCCGTTCGTCTACTCAGCCGGCGACACGGCGGGCCCGGCGGAGCAGAGCTTCAGCGCTGCGTCTCGCCGGGGCATCGCTCGCGGCGCCACGTACGTCTCGGTGACCGAGGGGTGGGCGTTCGACGACACCTACGAGGGCGTACGGGTGACGGGAACCAAGTGCGACGGCCTGAGCGGCGGATGGGTGATGACCGCGGAGGGCGTCGGCTGGGACTACTCGGCGGAGCTCTTCGCCGACTTCGATGAGGAGCTGCGCGCCAGCTACACCCTCACCGGATCCGCCGACGGGTACCAGTTCCAGGGCGGCGGCGAGATGTGGATGGAGCCGGTGCCCGGCGGCTACGACATCCACGCCTCCACCGGCCCGAACGTCTTCCACGTGCGAGCTGCACCAGAGGGCGCCTGCGCCTGACGGGAGAACGCGATCGGCGCCCGAATCGCCAGACGTGGCTGTCATCTCACCGAGATGACAGCCACAACTGCCATCTCGCGGCCCGCCCCGGAGGCGGCGAGGGGGCGACGGAGACCTCGCTAGATTTGTCCGGTGCCCACCCGCCTGTCCCAGCTCTTCGTCCGCACGCTCCGCGAGGACCCGGCCGACGCCGAGGTCACGAGCCACAGGCTCCTCGTGCGCGCCGGGTACATCCGCCGCCAGGCGCCCGGCATCTTCGCCTGGCTGCCGCTCGGCCTGCGGGTGCGCGCCAAGGTGGAGGCGGTGATCCGCGAGGAGATGACGGTGGCCGGTGCGCAGGAGGTCCTGTTCCCGGCCCTCCTGCCGCGGGAGCCCTACGAGGCGACAGGGCGCTGGGAGGAGTACGGCGACGCGATCTTCCGCTTGAAGGACCGCAAGGGCGCCGACTACCTGCTCGCCCCCACGCACGAGGAGGTCTTCACGCTGCTCGTGAAGGACCTCTACTCGTCCTACAAGGACCTGCCGCTGTCGATCTACCAGATCCAGGACAAGTACCGGGACGAGGCGAGGCCGCGCGCCGGCCTCCTGCGGGGCCGCGAGTTCACGATGAAGGACGCGTACTCCTTCGACTGGACGGATGAGGGCCTGGATGCGAGCTACCAGGCCCAGCGGGACGCCTACGAGCGCATCTTCACGAGGCTCGGCCTCGAGTACGTGATCGTGGACGCGGACGCCGGTGCCATGGGCGGCTCGAAGAGCGAGGAGTTCCTGCACCCCACGCCTATCGGGGAGGACACCTTCGTGCGCTCGCCCGGCGGCTACACCGCCAACGTCGAGGCGTTCACCACCCTCGCGCCGGAGGCTCTGCCGATCGACGGGCAGCCGGAGGCCGCTGTCTTCGACTCGCCCGGTACTCCCACCATCGCGACCCTGGTCGACCTCGCCAACGCCGAGCAGCCGCGCGCGGACAGGCCGTGGACGGCGGCGGACACGCTGAAGAACGTGGTGCTCGCGCTCACCCATCTGGACGGCACGCGCGAGCTGGTCGTCGTGGGCCTGCCCGGCGACCGCGACGTCGATCTCAAGCGGGCCGAGGTCGCATTCCAGCCGGCCGATGTCGAGGCCGCCACGGAGGCGGACTTCGACGCCAACCCCTCCCTGGTGAAGGGCTACATCGGTCCCTGGTCGCCCCTCGGGCCGGTGCTCGGCCTCGACTCCGCGTCGAGCGTCCGCTACCTGCTCGACCCGCGGGTCGTCGACGGCACGGCGTGGATGACGGGCGCCAACGAACACGAGAAGCACGTGCACGGCCTGCTCGCGGGCCGCGACTTCACCGGCGACGGCTTCGTCGAGATCGCCGAGGTCCGCGCCGGCGATCCGGCCCCGGACGGCTCCGGCCCGGTCAGCCTCGACCGAGGCACCGAGATCGGGCACGTGTTCCAGCTCGGCCGGAAATACGCGGAGGCGCTGGGTCTGCAGGTGCTCGACCCGAACGGCAAGCTCGTCACCGTCACCATGGGCTCCTACGGCATCGGCGTGACCCGCAACCTGGCGCTCGTCGCGGAGGCGAACTCGGATGAGCGTGGGCTGATCTGGCCGCGCGAGATCTCACCGTTCGACGTGCACATCGTCGCCACCGGCAAGGACGAGTCCGTCTACACCGCCGCGGAGGCGGTCGCCGCCGAGCTCGAGTCGGCAGGGATCGACGTGCTCTACGACGACCGGCCGAAGGTCTCGCCCGGCGTGAAGTTCGGCGACGCGGAATTGCTCGGGGTACCGACGATCCTCGTCGTCGGACGCGGCCTCGTCGACGGCCAGGTGGAGCTGTGGGACCGCCGGACGGGGGAGCGCACCCCGGTGGCCGTCGAGGACGCTGCAGCCGCCATCGTCGCACTTGTCCGAGGGCGCGACTGACCCGCGCGTCACGAGGATCTCCGCCGTCGGCGTTGTAGCGTGATGAGCGGCCCGGGAAGCCGATCGACGCGATGCGCGCTGTTCCCGCGGGGCCGCTCAACCGTCCGAACGGAGTCATCGTGGTGCGCCCGCACTTCCTCGTCCGCAGCGCCCCCGGGGTGACCGCTCTCCTGTCGCGGCGAGGCGCGGACTTCCTGCTGCTCGCGCTGGCGTCCGCAGCTCTCACCATCACGCCGCTCGCGGTGTCCCGCCGGTTCTTCTACATCGACGACACGCAGGACCAGGGCCTGCCGAGCATGCATCTGGTCGGCCGGATGATCCGGGAGGGGAACCTCACCGCCCTCCGCTCCGACCTCGGTCCGGCAGGCAACCTCGCGGTCGACCCGCAGTACGGGCTGCTCTTCCCGGTGAAGCTCGGCATGTCGGTCTTCGTCTCCCTCTTCGACAGCGTGAACATCGCCGCTGTGCTGCTGACCCTGGCCTTCAACTGCGTGCTCGCGCTCGGCATCCTGGCCCTGCTCAAGCAGGCCGGCGTCCGCTCGCTGCCGGCGGCGGCAGCCGCGCTGTCCGTCCAGTGCTCCGGGTTCTTCCTGCTGTGGGCGGATGCGGGCTGGCAGCCGGCGCTGTGGGGGTTCTCGACCCTGCCCTGGCTCTGGTTCTTCCTCGAGTCGAGGCGCAGGATCGCGCTCCTGGGGGTCTCGGCGTCGGTGTGGCTGGTGGTCGGCTTCGCCTTCCCCGCGGCGACCCTCTGCGCGGTCGTCCTGCTCCTCAGCTGGGCTGTCGATCGGCTCGCGCTCCGCCGGCAGTCCTGGCGCGAGGTCCTCCCGCAGGCGCTCGCTGCGGCCGGGGGTGCGCTGATCGGCTTCGTAAACTACCTGCCGATGGTGCTCGCGATGAGCTGGACCGCGCGCACCTCCGAGGTCCTCAACACGGACACCCTGGTGCCCAACCTCACCGACCTCGTCATGGGGTCCTCGCCGGTCGGCTCCACGGCGATGCAGTACTGGTGGGGCCCCGTCTCCAACGGGCCCATCCTGTACCTGGGCTGGTTCGTCATCCCGCTCGCGATCCTGATCCCGTGGTCGAAGATCGACTGGCGGAGAGGACACATCGCGACGGCGGCCGTGTTCGTCGCCGTGACCATCGTCCTCAGCCAGCACCCGAGCGAGCTGGGCCCGCTGCGCTACCCGTTCCGCTACATCGCGGCCATCGCGCTCGGCGGGACGATCCTCCTGATCCTCGCCGCTGCCCGGGCCGGGCTCCGCTGGACCAGGCCGCGCGGGGCGCTCCTCGCGGCGAGCGTCGCCCTGTCCGCCTACCTGACCTGGGCGCGGCGCCCCGAGGACGGCCTCCTCGCCGTGGTGTGGGCCGCGGCGGCCGGTGCCGTCCTCCTCCTCCTGATGCTCGCGCACCGCAGATGGGCGATGACCGGGGCTGCGGCGATGCTGATCGCCGGCACGGTTCTCGCGCACGGCTTCCTGCTCACCTCACTGCTCCCTCGGGGACTGAACCCGGACATGGGGGACTGGCTGGCGCCGACCCGGATCTCGGCGCTGGTGCCGGCGCCGGTGCCGGCGGACACCCCGGCTCTCGCCCTGCGGCCGTACAACCCCGGTTTGAACCCCGATCGGATGGCGGAGGGGATCCCTGTCGGCTTCATCGCGACCTACCACGACAGGTTCCTCGGCCAGGCGTACTCCTCGGTGCGTCAGCGGCATCTCGCCGACTCCCTCTGCAGCGACTACCTCGGCGACTCCTGCGCCGACGCCGCGCGCTTCCTGGTGGACACCGAGCCCACAACGGGGCAGCCGTGGGTGACCCTGCTCGGCTACCGGTACCTCGTGTTCTCGCAGGAATTCGAGAGCCTGGAGAGGACGCTCCCCGACCAGTGGCAGCCGGATTCGGAGGGTGCGCTCTTCACCACCTTCCGGAACACGGGACCCGAGCCCGCCGGCGCCGTCACCTGGACCTCCGCCGAGGTGCAGTCGGTGACGAGCGTGTCGCGAGCCGGGAACCGCTCCGAGCTCGATGTCGTCACCTCCGACGCCGGACCCGGCAGGCTCGTCCTCCGTGAGGTCTTCTGGCCGGGCTGGCACGCGACTCTCGACGGTGTCCCGGTGCAGGCCTCTCCGCTCGACAACCGCCTCGTGCAGATCGTGCTGCCCGCCGGCAGCTCCGGGCGGCTCGTCATCGACTACACACCGGTGAGTCCGAAGCTCGTCTGGGGCAGCGTCGGTGCCGGCGTCGCCCTCATCGCGCTCGGCTTCCTCGTCGGACGGCGCCGCCGCGCCGACGACGGAGACGCCGAGTACGCGTACGAGGATGCCGAGATGCCGTTGGGCGCCGGACCGCCCGGCCGGGAGCCTTCCGGATCGCGCGGGTCGGTGCTGGTCGGCTCGGGTCGGGTACCGTAGAGGCTGCCCCCGCCGCAGCGGGGCGCATCAATCGCGAATAGTGGAGCACGCCCGTGGACATCGACCTCTCCGTCCTTCGCCTCATGGAGCGTGAGCGCGAGATCCCCTTCGAGGAACTGGTCGGGATCATCGAGCAGGCCATCCTCACCGCATACCTCAAGCACACGGACAAGCCGGAGCCGAAGCACGGCAGCACGGAGCCGGCTCCTGCCCGCGTGCACATCGACCGCAAGAGCGGACACGTCTCGGTGTACGTGCCGGAGCTGGACGAGGACGGCGCAATCGTCGGCGAGGCCGAGGACAGCCCGAGCGACTTCGGGCGCATCGCCGCGTTCGCCGCCAAGCAGGTCATCAACCAGCGGCTGCGGGACATCGGCGACGACCGCATCCTCGGCGAGTTCCGCGGACGCGAGGGCGACATCGTCGCCGGCGTCATCCAGCAGGGGCCGAACCCGCGGATGGTGCACGTGGACCTCGGCACGATCGAGGCCATCCTGCCGCCCGAGGAGCAGGTGCCGGGGGAGAAGTACCCGCACGGGGAGCGCATCCGCGTCTACGTGACGAGCGTCTCCAAGGGTGCGAAGGGTCCGTCGATCACCGTCTCGCGCACCCACCCGTCCCTGGTGCGCAAGCTGTTCGCCCTCGAAGTGCCGGAGATCGCGAACGGCGTCGTCGAGATCGTGTCGCTCGCCCGCGAGGCGGGTCACCGTTCGAAGATCGCCGTCCGAGCCACCGAGCCCGGTGTCAACGCGAAGGGCGCCTGCATCGGCGAGCTCGGCCAGCGCGTCCGGGCCGTCCAGGCCGAGCTGAGCGGCGAGAAGATCGACATCGTGGACTACTCCGACGACCTGCCTGCATTCGTGGCGAACGCCCTGTCGCCGGCGAAGGTGTCGAGCGCGTTCGTCATCGACAAGGCGACGAAGGCCGTCCGGGCGCTCGTGCCCGACTACCAGCTGTCGCTCGCGATCGGCAAGGAAGGCCAGAACGCTCGCCTCGCCGCGAAGCTGACGGGCGCGAAGATCGACATCCAGCCCGATTCGATCCTCGACGAGGACTGACCCTGCGAGCCCCACTCGCCCTCAACAGGCGACCTCGCCCTTCACCAGGCGGAAACCGATGGTCCG
>DATCMN010000075.1:0-8076 GCA_036563405.1 Naasia sp.
CGGCCCGGGTGGCCAGCAGGAGGAACGGCTTCATGAGGGAAGCGTAAGCGCTGGTGGAGGGGCGCCCTGTCCCGCAGGTGGGAGCACGCACCGGTAGCGGGGCCGGTCGGGCCAGCGCGAGTCGCTTCCGCGCGGCGTCACGGTGAACCCGAGTCGGCGATAGAAGTCGACGGCGTCGTCGTCGGTCTCGGCCACCATCGTTTCGTTCGGATGGAGCTTCACGAGTTCCCCGATCAGGTTCCGGCCGAGCCCGACGCCTCGGCGGCTTGCATCCACCGCCAGGTACTCGATGGTCACCGTCGTCTCCGAGACCGCGAACGCGGCGAAGGCGACGAGCACTGCCCCCTCCCGGACGGTGAGCACCGTCAGCTTCGGGATCTCCACGCGCTCGAGCTGCTCGAGCTCCGATCCGCTCGCCCCGCTGGCGTCGTGCAGCAGGCGGAGGAGAGCCGGGTCGAGGCGACCGCCTCCCAGGCCCGCCTCGATCGCGAACACCGTCTCGCCGGCGCGGGGGGAATGGGCCATGACCGATTCCCCTAAAGGCCGGACTGCTGGGCGAGAGCCATCCAGTACCCGACCGTCGCGGTCAGGCCCCATACTGCGGTGAGATAGCCGGTGACCAGGCCGACGACGGCGAGCTCCCTGCCGCGCTCCCCACTGGCGGAGATCTGGCGAAGGGCGACATGCCCGGCACCCACGGCGAAGACCGCGAGCACCGCGATGCCGGTGGAGAAGATCGCGCCCGCCGCGATCGCCGCCGCCGCGATCGAGACGACGGCGAGGACGTTCCAGCCGCGAGGATCATGCCGCTCCTCCGCTCGCGTGGCCGGAGCTGCGGACGTCGACTCCGCGTGCCGTGCGGAGTCGATCTTCCCCTCTGTGGAGTTGCGACCGGCGACGGCACGAGCACGCGCGTTGCTCACCGCTATCGACCCGAGCTGCTGGGCGACGCCCCACAGCACAGCGGCGACGAGCAGGACCGCGAGGAGGATTACAGCACCGGCGATCTGGCCCACCACGTCCACGCGTCCTCCTCGCTCGGGATCCGGGCTCACCCGGGATGCGGGAAGGCTACTGGACGCCGCCGTCCCCGATCGAACGGGAACGCGGCCATGCCCGCCCCTGCCCGGCGGTGATTGCCGCCGCCTGCGAGGGGTGGGAAGCTGACGGTGTGAACGCCTTCGAACAGTGGAATCTTCTCGCCGCAGGCTTGCTCGCGGTTGTCGCTGTCGTCGTCGCCGCCGTGACCCTCCTTCTCCGAGCCGCGCGGCGCAGGGCGCGCGACCGGTCGGAACCCTGAAACCGGCGCCCATCACCTCGGCCAGGTGGAAAAACGGAAAGAGCCGCCCGAGGGCGGCTCTTTCGTCGTGTTGTGGACCCGAGGGGATTCGAACCCCTGACCCCCTGCATGCCATGCAGGTGCGCTACCAGCTGCGCCACGGGCCCGTCGCCTCCGAAGAGGCCTCCGCAACTTTACTACATCGCACGGGTGCCCCGTGTCCGCGAGATGCCGGTCGGTGCTCGCATCTCCGCGAGATGGCAGCACGAAGTGGCACCTACCGGAAGGGCGGCACCCCTCAGTCGAAGAGTTCGCTGAGCCAGTTCTCGCGCTTTCGCTTGCGGTAGTCGCCGTGGTCGCCGTACCCCTGGTTCGGCCCGGGACCCTGCTGCCTGTACTGGTGCTGGCCCGACTGCGAGCCGTACGGCTCCTCCCGGCGGGGCTCCGAATACGGCACCCCCGGCGACATGGTGGCGGCAGGAGCCGACGGCAGTGCCGCGGACGACCCGCCCGCCGCCGGCGCGGAACCGGCACGGTCGATGATCTTGTCGAGCTCCCCGCGGTCGAGCCACACTCCGCGGCATTCCGGGCAGTAGTCGATCTCGATGCCGCTGCGCTCGCTCATGACGAGCGTGGCCGAATCGTTGGGACACTTCATGCCGCACCTCCACCTTGAGCCCGGATCGGGCCCGCCCACACTACGAGTGTGCGCTGGGCGGAAGGTGAGAGATCCCCACACCGTGGGGCGACTACTCCGCAGCGCCCACCGACTGCTGGAGCGGAATCACCGGGCAGTCCTTCCAGAGCCGCTCCAGCGAGTAGTAGAGCCGATCCTCCTCGTGGAAGACATGCACCACGATCTCGCCGAAGTCGATGAGCACCCACCGGCCCTCGCTCCGGCCCTCCCGTCGCAGCGGGCGGGCACCCGCCTCGGCGAGCTTGTCCTCGACCTCGTCGGCGATCGCGAGCACGTTGCGCTCGTTGCGGCCGGTGATCAGCAGGAATGCGTCACTGAGCGGAAGCCGGCCCGACACGTCCAAGGCGACGGGATCGACCCCGTTCTTGGAATCGGCAGCGGTCGCCGCGAGCTGGATCAGCTCGACGGCACGGTCACTTGCAGCTGGAATCAGAACATCCTCAGAACGTAGCCGCCGATCAGGAGGGCGAGCACTCCGATGGCCATGAAAGCAGCGGTGACTGCGAGCACCATGGGTAACGTGCCCCCGCGACGGCTCCGGGGATTGACCATAGCGCGCGTCGAGGTGTGGCCCGCGACCGCGCGGGCGGCGCGGACCGGCTGGACCTCGGCGGTCTGGTGCTCCTTCTCCTGGCTCGCTTCGAACAGGCGGTCGATCTCCGAGGAGTCGTAGCCTTCCGAAGGCGCCCCCATGGAGGAGAGGCTGCGGGGCAGGTCGAGCGAGCCGGTGATGAAGATCTCGCCAGTGCTGTTGACGGCACTGAGCAGGTCCGGCTGCGGGTCCGACGACATGATCAGCGCGTTCGCGTTGCCGAAGGCCGATCCGACGTTGCGGCTCAGCATCCCCTCGAACGGCAGATCCTCGTCAGCCTCCTGCGCCTGCTGGGACCAGTGTCCGCGAGGCGGGGTGAGTGGGCGCTCGACCCGGGGCTCACGGACCGGCGCGTTCGCGGCGGGGGCGGGAACCGACGGCTGCGCGCCGGAGCTGCGCTGCTTGAGGAGGGCCTCGAAGCCCTGCAGTCCGGGAAGCGGCTCGTCCGCGAATGCCGACGGAGCCGGGTCGGGCTCCGCGTACGGCTTCGGCGCGATCTGCTGGGGCGCGGTCTGCGGCTGCCAGATGGGCGCAGCCGAAGGCACGGACATCCCCGCGGCGCGGAGCACCTCGGGAGAGATGACCGACACCGGCGCGGTCGGGGGTGCGGAGTCGAGACCGTCCTCGTCCGGCAGCAGGGTGACGGGCGCCTCGGCGGCCATGGACGCCCGGTCGACGGCCGACATCTGCACGGTGGCGGTGTCCTCGTACGCCGAGAATGCGCTGCCCGCCAGCTCCACAGCGGGCGACTGGGTCGGCGCGGTGCTGGGGGCGACCTGCGACAGCGGGTCCGGACGCCACGACGGCATCCAGGCGGCAGGCTCCTCGTTCACGGAGGGGACGGCGCCGGTCTCGCGCATCGCGCGCAGCTGCCGACGCGTCATGGTGTGGTCCAGCGACGCGGAGAGGTCGGGCTCCTCGTCGGCGAGCAGCTCCTGCGGCGCGAACGCGATCCGCGACGACGGCCGAGTGTGCGTGTCCTCGGGGGTGAAGCTGCGCCCCGCGGCGGCGGGGTAGGTGGGCGCGGAGGGCCGTCGACTGCCGTCGTAGGACGGCACCTGCGGGCGGCCCTGACCGATCCAGCTGAGCGGCTCGGAGGGGTGCTCGGTGTCGGACACCCGGCGGCCCGTGCGGCGCTCCGCCTCGGCGGCGGCGTCGGTCAGCTGTGAGGCGGCGCGGCGGGACAGCGTGTCCCAGATGTTGCCGGAGGAGTTCATGTCGACGACACCGGACGGGTGCACGTTCGAGAGATCGCCGGTCTCGTTGGCGCGACGCTCGGCGTCACGGGCCTCCCGGCGGCTGCGGGGCTGCGAGGAAGTTCCCTGGCGCTCCTGCTGGGGTTGCTCCTGCCACAAAGTCATGGAGTACTCCGATACAGATCGTGCTTGCTGATGTATTGCACGACGCCGTCGGGAACGAGATACCAGACGGGGAACCCCCTGGACACCCGACTCCTACAGTCGGATGACGATATCGCCAGCGCCGGAACTTCGAGCCAGCTTACGTCGCCCTCCGGCAGGTCGCGTAGCGACACGGCGTGTCCTGGACGACTCACCGCGACGAAGTGCGCAAGCCCCCATACGAGGTGCACATCCTTCCAGGTGAGGATCTGCTTGATGGCGTCGGCGCCCGTGATGAAGAACAGATCGGCGTCAGGATGCAGGGCGCGGATGTCCCTCAGCGTGTCGACGGTGTAGGTCGGGCCGTCACGATCGATGTCGACGCGGGACACCGTGAAGCGCGGGTTGGAGGCGGTTGCGATCACCGTCATGAGGTACCGGTGCTCGGCCGGCGACGAGCCGCGCTTCTGCCACGGCTCCCCCGTGGGCACGAAGATGACCTCGTCCAGCCCGAAGGACTGAGCGACCTCACTGGCCGCCACGAGGTGACCGTGGTGAATGGGGTCGAACGTGCCGCCCATCACCCCGATGCGGCGCCGGCCGCTCGGCGGCTCGTGCTGCACGTGCGGGTCAGCCGTCCTTGGCGGTGCCGTGGCCGGAGCCATCGCCGCCGGGCTGACCGGAGACCTGCGAGTGGCGGTTGGCCACGTTCCGGTAGCTCCACATCACGAGGGCCAGCACGGTGAAGCCGATCGCGAAGATCAGGCCGTACATGAAGGCCGGCATCGGGAGCTCGACGTGCTGCTCGCTGGCCGCGAGGAACGCGACGAGGTGGCTGGGCGACATGAACTTCCTCCTGTTCGGGAACTGCGCGGCCAGTCTATCGAGCCCCGGAACGCACACCTGCCCTCACTCGAGTGCGCGCCGGGAATGACTCGCCCTCAACAGGCTGTCTTGCCTCCAACAGGCCGAAACGGGATGTTTCAGCCTGTTGACGGGAAACTGGCCTGTTGAGGGCGGGTCGAGTTGACGGTGGCCTCAGGCGCCGAGGCCCGCGCGGTCCACCTTGCGGTGGAAGCGCATGCCGGCGAGCCCGCCGAGGATGGCGGCGACGAGGGCGATGATCGCCACCACTACGGCCGTGATGATGCCGACGAGGGTCAGCTGGCCCTCGTTCACCGGGATGCGCGGGAACGTGTTCAGGTTGGCCAGGATGTTGAACTGGCTGCCCGCGACGGCCCCGAGGATGGCGGCGAGAACGGCGATGATGAGCGCCCACAGCCACACCGCGAGGCCCTGCTTGGCCCCGTTGAATCGCGCCATGCGGCCGGCGACATAGCCGCCGCTGTAGTAGGCGAGGAACAGGATCACGGCGAGCGCGATCGCTCCGACGATCCCGATCGTCTGCGGGTCCTGCGTGGCGGCATCCTGAGCGTCCTGAGCGTCGACCCCGGTGCTGAGGCCGACCGCTGCCCCCGCGGCGGCGACGAGAGCGGTCAGCAGGACCGCCATGCCGGTCGCGGTCAGCCAGCCGAAGAAGGCGGAGCCGAACTTGATGCCACCGAAGCGCTCCTTCTCGCGCTCCAGCACCTCCTGACGGAGCGACTGGTCCGGAGTCACCGGCACGGACCCGGCGGCGTCGCGGTCCGAGGTCGAGTAGGCCTGGGTGGGAGCTGAGCTGTCGTGGTCGGTCCGGGGCGTGACCGGCACCGATCCGTCCCTGTTGTCGGGGGTGCTCATGGTGTTCTCCTATCGCTGTGGGGGCCGAAGCGGCCGTACAGTGACGGTAGACAGGGCTGTGCACAGCCCTCCAGGGCTTGACAGGCGCCCAGGTCGGGTCCGGGACCTTTTCGGCCGGGTACCAGCGATTTTCCGGTCGCCCGCCGCTACTCGCGGACCTGCCCCGCCCCCCGCACGATCCACTTGGTGCTCGTCAGCTCCGGCAGTCCCATCGGTCCGCGGGCATGCAGCTTCTGCGTGGAGATGCCCACCTCCGCGCCGAAGCCGAACTCGCCGCCATCGGTGAACCGGGTGGACGCGTTGACCATCACCACCGCGGAGTCCACCTCGGCGAGGAAGCGCTCCGCGTTCCGCAGATCGCTGGTGAGGATCGACTCGGTGTGGTGCGTCGAGTAGCGGCCGATGTGGTCGATCGCGGAGTCCAGGTCGTCGACGATCGCGACCGACATGTCGAGCGACCCGTGCTCGGTGGACCAGTCCTCCTCGGTCACCGGCACGGTGTCGGCGTACAGCGCCCGCGTCGCCTCGTCGGCGTGGATCGTGACTCCCGCCTGCCGCAGACGGTCCAGCACAGGGGGAAGCAGCCGTTCCGCCGCCGAGCGGTGCACGAGCAGCGTCTCCAGCGCGTTGCAGACGCTCGGTCTCTGCACTTTCGAGTTGTGCACGATCTCGACGGCGAGGTCGATGTCCGCGGTCTCGTCGGCGTAGATGTGCACCACCCCGGCGCCCGTCTCGATGACCGGGACAGTGGACTCCTCGACGACGGCCGCGATCAGCTGGGCGCTCCCCCGTGGGATCAGCACGTCGATGTAGCCGCGCGCCCGCATGAGCTCCCTGGCCCCGTCGCGGCCGAACTCGTCGATGGTCTGCACGGCGTCGGCGGGCAGGCCCGCGGAGGCGAGAGCCTGCTGGATCACGGCGACGAGCGCGCGGTTCGAGTTCTCCGCCGCCGTCCCGCCGCGCAGGACCGCCGCGTTGCCGGACTTCAGGGCGAGGGCGGCGATATCGACCGTCACGTTCGGGCGCGCCTCGTAGATGGCGCCGACCACTCCGAAGGGCACGCGCACCTGGCTGATCTGCAGGCCGTTCGGCAGCACGCTCCCCCGCACCGTCTGGCCGACGGGGTCGCCGAGCGCGACGACATCGAGCACCGCGTCGGCGAGGGCCGCCAGGCGCTTGTCGTCGAGGCGGAGGCGGTCGCGGAGGCCGGCGGCCATGCCGGTGCTGTCAGCGTTCTCCAGGTCGCGCTGATTGGCGGCGAGGATGTCGGCCGAGTTCGCGAGCAGGGCGGCCGCGACCGCCTCCAGTCCCGCGTTCTTCTGCTGGGTGGTGGCGGTGGCGAGGGCTGCGGATGCGCGCTTCGCCGCGGCGAGGCGGTCGGGAAGCCCGAGGGCAGTCGCGGTGTCGGCCATGCCGGGATTCTACGGTCGCGGGCTAGCGGGCGGGTTCGCGGACCGACGGGTCGAACCAGGTGCCCACGGGCTCTCCCCGCAGCGCTTCGGCCACCTGCGAAGTCGCGGCGAGCAGGACTCCCGCGCCGGCCTGGGTGGCGTGCCGGGCTGCGGCGACCTTGGTGGTCGCTCCCCCGGTGCCGATGCCGGTGCCGACCGAGCCGATCTCCACCTCGTCGAGCGGGTCGCCGTACGGAACGTGCGCGATGCGCTCCGCACCGGGCTTGGTCGGCGGCTTCGTGTAGAGCGCATCCACATCGCTGAGCAGGATGAGGAGGTCGGCGCGCAGCAGCGCGGCGACCAGCGAGGCGAGCCGGTCGTTGTCGCCGAAGCGGATCTCGTGCGTCGCCACGGTGTCGTTCTCGTTGACGATCGGGAGGATTCGCAGCTCCAGCAGCTTCTCCATGGCGCGCTCCGCGTTCGAGCGGTTCGTCGGATTCTCGATGTCGCCGGCGGTCAGCAGCACCTGCCCGGCGACGATCCCGTACCTGTCGAGGCTCTCCTGGTAGCGGAAGACGAGGACGTTCTGCCCGACTGCGGCGGCGGCCTGCTGGGTGGCGAGGTCGGTGGGCCGGGAGTCGAGCTTCAGGAACGGCATCCCCGTCGAGATGGCCCCGGACGAGACGAGGACCACATCGGCGCCGCGCCCGTGGGCCTCGGCGAGAGCGTCGACGAGCGGACCGATCTGGTGCGCGTTGTCGCCGCTGATCGACGCGGAGCCCACCTTCACCACGATGCGGCGGGCGGAGAGGATCCCGTCCCTGCTCGTCGTCGTCACTCGTCGTCCCTCCACAAGCCGGCCTCGCGCTCCCGCTCGAGCTCGGCGCGGGCCTCCGCCTTCGCATCCATCCGCTCGAGGTAGCTCTCGCGGCGCGTCGCCCGGGTGGGCCGGATGTTGCCGTCCAGGCGGGAGTCGGTGCCGCGCGGGCTCGTCATCAGCTCCGCGGCCGACGAGAGGGCCGGCTCCCAGTCGAAGA
>DATCMN010000083.1:0-23274 GCA_036563405.1 Naasia sp.
GCCACGGCAGCACCGGGATGAGCGCGCCCGAGGCGAAGAACAGGAAGCTGGAGATGGCGGCGCTGCGCCCCGAGCCGACGGCCTCGTGATCGTCGACCACCGAGATGCTGCCGGTCTCCGGGCCCAGTCGAGCGCGCCCGCCGAGCACGTCTGCCGCATGCGCGACGGCCTCCGCCTCGCTCATCCCGCGGGCCCGGTAGACGAGCGCGAGCTCATTGGCGTCGACATCGAGGTCCGGGATCGCGTGCCGCGCCTCCGCGCTCGGGGCCGATCCGGCGAGCAGCTCGCGCTGTGAGCGGACCGAGACGTACTCCCCCGCCGCCATGGACAGTGCACCGGCGAGCAGCCCGGAGATGCCGGTGAGGAGCACGGTGGCCGAGGATACGCCGGCCGCGCCGACACCCAGCACGAGGGCCAGGTTGCTCACCAGGCCGTCGTTCGCGCCGAACACCGCGGCCCGGAACGTGCCCGAGATCCGGCTGCGGCCGCGCGCCGCCAGTCCGCGCACCACCTCCTCGTGGATCCGCTCGTCCGCCGCCATCGACGTGGTGGCGTCCGCGTCGGCGCCGTACGGGGTGCGCGACTCGGCGCGCTGCATCAGGGCCAGTGTGAACACCGAGCCGAAGCGGCGCGCGAGGAAGCCGAGGATGCGCGTGCGCACGTCGACCCGTGGCTCGCGGGACAGGCGGTCGCCGAGCAGGGCCCGCCAGTGCGCCTCGTGTCGGCCCTCCGCGTCGGCCAGGGCGAGCAGGATCGCCCGCTCCTCACCGCCGCGGCGGGTGGCGAGGTCGCGGTAGACCCGGGCCTCCGCCTGCTCGGCGGCCAGGTGACGGCGCCACCGGCGGATGTCGGCGGGCGTCGGCTCGTGGCGGGTCGGGGAGGCGGTCGTCACCCATCGATTGTCCCAGGCCGCAAGGGGGCGCGGGCGGGGGCGCGCCCAGGGCTAGGGTCGCTCCATGGGCGCCGTCGAACTCCTCCTCGTCCGCCACGGTGAGAGCGAGGCGAATGTCGCCGCCACGTCCGCCGAGCGCACCAAGCAGGACCGCATCCCGGTCCCGGCCCGGGACCCCGATGTCGTGCTGTCGCCGGCGGGCATCGAGCAGGCCCGCGCTCTCGGCGCGCACCTGACCGAGCTCGGCGCGGATCGGCGGCCGGACGCCCTGTGGGTCTCCCCGTACAAGCGCACGAGGCAGACCGCGCAGCTCGCCATGGAGGCGGCGGGCTTCGACCTCGTCCCGCGCTTCGACGAGCGCCTCCGGGACCGGGAGCTGGGTCTCATCGACGCGCTCACCGGCCGCGGCGTGACACACCTGCACCCCGATGAGGCGCAGCGCCGCCGCTGGGTCGGCAAGTTCTACTACAGGCCACCGGGCGGCGAGTCGTGGGCGGACGTCGCCCTGCGGCTGCGGTCCCTGATGATGGACATCGACCGCGACGAGGACGGCAAGCGGGTCCTCATCGTCTGCCACGACGCCGTGATCCGCCTGTTCCGCTACGTCTGCGAGCGGCTGGACGAGGAGACGGTGGTCGAGATCGCGCGCAAGACCCCGGTCCCGAATGCGTCCATCACGCGTCTGGTCCGGCCGAGCGGCGAAGGCGTCTGGGGGGCCGAGGACGTCAGCGCGACGGCGCACCTCGAGGACGAGGGCGCACCCGTCACCGTCCAGGAGAGCACGGAGGGCAAGGCAGATGCCGTCGAAGCCTGAGCCGGTCACCCCTGCCTTCCTCCGCGACTGGCCCCTGCCGAAGCCGAGCGGGTCGAAGCACGAGCGCGGGAACGTGCTCGTGATCGGCGGCGCACGTCGCACGCCCGGCGCCGCGATGCTGGCCGGGATCGCCTCGCTGCGGGTGGGTGCCGGCCGGCTGACGCTCGCCGTCGGCGAGAGCTCGGCGACAGCGATCGCGGTAGCGATCCCGGAATCCGGTGTCACCGGACTGCCCGAGACGAACGCGGGAGCCGTGCTCGGCAGCGGGCTCTCCGTTCTCGAGAAGGACATCGAGTCGGCGTCCTGCATCCTCGCCGGGCCCGGCCTCGACGACCCGGGGCAGGCGGGGGCGCTGATCCGCGCGATCGCGCACCTCGCGCCGAAGGACACGCCGATCGTGCTCGACGCGTTCGCGCTGGGCCCGCTGGCGAAGGAGGAGGACGCCGTCGAGGCGCTCTCGGGCCGGCTGATGCTCACGCCGAACACGACGGAGGCGGAGTTCCTGCTCGGCCGCGACACCGGCGACCTGGCCGACGACGCGGCGGAGATCGCCGACCGCTTCGGCGCGACCGTGAACCTCATGGACGTCGTCGCCGAGCCGGGCGGCCGCCGCTGGCAGATCACCACCGGACCCGTCGGGCTCGCCACCTCCGGCTCCGGCGACGTCCTCGCGGGCGCTCTCGCCGGCATCCGGGCGCGGGGAGCTGACGCGGAGCAGGCCGCGTGCTGGGCGGGATACCTGCACGCCGCGGCCGGTGACCGGCTCGCCGCCCGCGTCGGCCCTGTCGGCTTCCTGGCGTCGGAGATCCTCGACGAGCTCCCCGCCCTCCTCGCCGAGCTGAGTTGAGCTGAGGCTCGCGAAGTGCCACGCGGTGCTGGTACTTCGCTGAGCTCCCAGCTCCAACCGGCACCTCGGCGCGACGGTGCGGAGCGGGCGGAGGCGAGCGCGAACCGCCGTCCCGGGCCAGGATTGCGCTGTGACCGATGAAGCGGCGTGGCTGGCCTCCTTGCGCCCCTCCCGCATCCGGGAAGTGCAGGCGGGGCTGACCAGCTGGACGGCCGTCGACATCGTCGACGTGGAATCAGGGCACGGCGACGCCCTGCGGACGGCTCTGGAGACGTTCGGAGTCCGGGTGACGCGCTCTCCCGTCGGCCAGGCCCGGCATCTGGTGCAGGCCCTCGGGGCCGGATCCACGGCCCCGTTCGTGGTGCTCGCATGCCATGGCGACGAGGGCAGCATCGTCCTGCCCGAACTGGCGCCCGAGCTCGAGCGTTATCAGCCCTTCTCCCGGAGGGTCACCCCAGCGGACCTGCGCTCCTTCGCGCGCTTCGATGGCGCAACGGTCATCGCGACGGGCTGCGACACCGGGCACCCCTCCCTCGTCCGCGCGGTCCTCGACTGCGGCGCCGCCGCATACATCGCGCCGGATGGCGCGCCCTTCGGGTACGCGAGCTTCTTCGCCCCGGTCTTCCTGTTCTACGAGCTGACCGAGCAGCGCTCTGTGGCCACCGCTGTGGAGCGTCTCCGCAGCCATGACGCGGAACTGGGCATGTGGCGCCTGCACGAGTGAGCCTCCCGCTCCATGCCGGGTCTCCCATCGCCGCGAGGCGCGATCGGCGCCCAGGTCAGGGGCGGAGGCGCGCCTCGAAGACGGAGCGCGGGTCCTGCAGGATCGCGGGTGGAGCGAACGCCGAGCGCGGCAGGGTCTCGCGGTACTCGGCGGAGCGGACGAGCAGTGCCCCGCCCTCGATCACCCGGGTCTGCACCTCGCCCGTGATGGTCGCCCGATGCACCGTCTCGCCGTTGCCGACCAGCACGCCGACCTCGGTTCCGGGCTCCAGTCCCTCCAGGAAGACGACGACCTGGGCGCGCCACTTCGGCGTGTCCCGCCCGAGCGGCGACCGCTCCCCGATTGCGACGATCCCCTCGCCCACCCAGTCGTCGAGCTCCTCCGCCGTCCGGGCGCGCACGATCGGCAGGGGCCGACCGTCGTGCGGCGGCGTCCGATCGCGGGGCTCCTCCGGCCAGACGTAGTCGAGGTCGGCGGGCGTGCCGGGGAATCGCGGGCCGTAGAACTCGGGCGCCTTGCGGATCAGGTTCGAGCGGTGGCTCTCGTGCACGTACTCGTTTCCGATCCACGGCGGCAGCAGGCCCCGCGCGGCCAGCTCATCCTGGGTCACCCCGGCGACCTCGGGCGCGAACTCCGTGACCAGGTGCCGGGTGCTGTCGACGTGGCCCTGCTGCTCCCAGGCGTCGATCGTCGCGAGGCCGTACGCGGTGAGCGCCGGCACGTGTCCGCGCCACATCCTCGTGACCGGGTGGCTCTGCCAGCCGTAGCTCGGCAGCAGCAGCGCGCGCAGGATCTGGAGGGTCTCCACGCGCTGCTTCCCGAGGCGCGCGGTGTCGAGCACACCAGCGCTCTCCGCGAAGGACGGGTACGGCAGGAACGTCTGCATTGCTCGGCCCTTCTCTTGCGACTCGCCCAGTTCTAGGGCACCTCGGCGGTGAGTTGCCCGAGAACTGGGCAGCTCACGATCTCTAGTGGCTGCCCATCCGCTTGCGCAGCAGCTCGATGCGCTTCTGCAGCTGGGTCACGCTCGCCTGGGCGACGGCCGGGCCGCCGCACATCCGCCGCAGCTCGGCGTGCACCATGGCGTGCGACTCCCCCGTCTGCTTCGCCCACATGCCGACGAGGCTGTTGAGCAGTGTCCGCTGCTCCTTGATGTTCCGGTAGAGCGGGGTCGGGTCCTCCGCGCGCACCTCCGCGGGACGAGACTTGCGCCGCCGCTCCTGGCGCTGCTGCCGGTGCTGCAGCAGTTCGCGCACCTGATCGGGCTCCAGCAGGCCCGGAATGCCGATGAAGTCGAGCTCCTCCGCGCTGCCCGACTCCGCCTCGAAGCCGAACTCGCCGCCCTCGAACACGACGCGGTCGAACATCGCCTCGGAGCCCATGGCCTCGAACGTGAACTCCTGGCCGAGCTCGTCGGACGCCTTCTCCTGCCGGTTCGCGGCGGTCAGCGCATCCTCGTCGAGCCCGTTCTCGTCCTCGTTCCGCGGGCGGTCGAGGGCGTGCTGGCGCTCGGCGTCCATCGCGTTCGCGAGGGCCATGAGGGTCGGCACGTTGGGCAGGAACACCGACGCGGTCTCACCGCGGCGCCGCGCGCGCACGAAGCGGCCGATGGCCTGCGCGAAGAACAGAGGGGTGGCGGACGAGGTTGCGTACACGCCGACGGCCAGGCGCGGCACGTCCACGCCTTCCGACACCATCCTGACGGCGACCATCCAGCGCTTCGTGTTGCCCGCGAAGTCGGCGATTCGGTCGGACGCGGCCTTCTCGTCGGACAGGACGACGGTCACCTCCTCGCCGCACACCTCCTCGAGGACGCGGGCGTAGGCGCGGGCCGCGAACTGGTCGGTGGCGATGACGAGGCCGCCGGCGTCCGGCACCCCCTGTCGCACCTCGGAGAGCCGACGGTCGGCGGCGCGGAGCACGGACGGGATCCAGTCGCCGGCCGGGTCGAGGGCGGTGCGCCACGCCTGGGAGGTGATGTCCTTCGTGTTGCCCTCGCCGAGCTTGGCCTCCATCTCCTCGCCCTGCGTGGTGCGCCAGCGCATGGAGCCGGCGTAGACCATGAACATGACGGGGCGGACGACGCCGTCCTTGAGGGCCCGCGAGTAGCCGTAGTTGTAGTCGGTGCGGGAGACGCGGATGCCCTCCCTGTCGCGGATGTACTCCACGAACGGGATGGCGGCGGTGTCGGAGCGGAAGGGCGTGCCGCTGAGGGACAGCCGGCGTGTCGCAGGCGTGAACGCCTCGCGGATCGCGTCGCCCCAGCTGAGGGCGTCGCCGCCGTGGTGCACCTCGTCGAGGATGACCAGGGTGCGTCCCGCCTCCACGATCTGGCGGTGCAGCGACGCGTCGGCGACGACCTGCGCGTAGGTGACCGCGACGCCGTGGAAGTGCCGACCGAACCAGCGGTCCTTGTTGCGGAACGTCGGGTCGAGGTGGATGGTGACGCGCTCGGCCGCCTCCGCCCACTGCCGCTTGAGGTGCTCGGTCGGCGCGACGACGGTGATCCTGTCGATGGTCCGGCGCGCGAGCAGCTCCTTGGCGAGGCGCAGCGCGAAGGTCGTCTTGCCGGCGCCGGGCGTCGCGGCGGCGAGGAAGTCCTTCGGCTCGTCCGCGAAATAGGCGGTGAGGGCCTCCTCCTGCCACAGCCGGAGCTTGCCCGCGGTGCCCCACGGTGCACGTCCGGGGAACGACGGCGGCATGTGCTCCGCCTGTCCGGCCCCGTGCGCGGGGTCGAAGAGGTGGGGGGTGCTCACTCGATCAAATAGTACCGGGCGGCTCCGACCCGCCCCGCGTGTCCGGCCTGTCCGTGGTTGGGGAGCAGAATGGGTGGCGGTTCCTGCGGGAGGGTCCCGCGGCCTGCGAGGTGGACAGTGGCGGAAGCGCATCCCTGGCGTCGGTACGTGGCACTCGGCGACTCCTTCACGGAGGGCATCGGCGACCCCGAGCCCGGGAGTCCGGGCGGCAATCGCGGCTGGGCCGACCGCGTGGCGGAGGTCCTGTCCGCGACCGTCGACGACTTCGCCTACGCCAACCTCGCGGTGCGCGGGAAGCTGCTGCAGCAGGTCATCGACGAGCAGCTGGACGCGGCGATCGCGCTGCAGCCCGACCTGATCACGCTGTCCGCGGGAGGGAACGACGTGATCCGGCCGGGCGGCGACCCCGACCTGCTCGAGGCGAAGCTCGACGCGGCGGTGAAGCGGCTCGCGGAGACGGGTGGAACGATCGTCCTGTTCACGGGGACGGACGTGGGGTTCTCGTCGACGTTCCGCGGCATCCGCGGGCGGGTTGCCATCTTCAACGAGAACATCCGGCGCGTCGCGAAGCGCTACGACGCCATCGTCGCGGATCAGTGGGCGCTCACCGACATCCAGGACTCCCGGATGTGGGATCGGGACCGCCTCCACCTGGCGCCACTCGGCCACCACACTGTCGCCCGCATGGTGCTCGACACCCTGCACGTGCCGCACGACCTGCAGCCGATGCAGCCGGAGCCGCTGCCGTCGCGCACCTGGCGTCAGGCGCGCACGGAGGATCTGGTGTGGGCGCGCGAGTACTTCGTGCCGTGGGTGATCCGCCGGATCCGCCGCGTCTCCTCGGGCGACGCGATCACCGCCAAGCGCCCGGTTCCGGGACCGTACCGGGCCGACACCGAGGGTCGCCCGCCCGCGCTCTGACCTGCCCGCCTCAGCCGGGGATCACCCGGCGCGCGCCCACGGCGGATTGGACATCCGCCACCAGAAGTCCGGCGCGTCCAGGTCCGCGTCGAGCTCCAGGGGCACCACCACCGTCGTCGTGCCGGCCGTCGCAGTCACGGCACCGACGTCGGTCCCGGCCGGCGCCTCCTCGAGAGGGTCGAGCTGCACGGTCGCAGTGACCGGCGTGTCCGACCAGACCAGCGCGGTCTCCGTCGCGGTCGCCACGGCCTCGGCGCTCTCGCCCCACTCGGTCGTGTAGCTGCCGTACACCTCCCCCGCGGTGGTGAGGGTGACTTCGCTGAAGCCGGGGCGGACGCTCTCGATGAGTGCGGCGATCCCGGCGTTGAGGAGGGGATGCGTCGCGCCGCCGAGGACGACGCCGACGAGCGTCACGGTGCGGCTGCCCACGGCGAAGTCCGCCGCGAACAGCAGGCAGGCGCCCGCCTCCTCCGTCGTCCCGGTCTTGATGCCGTCGACGCCCAGGGTTCCGAGCAGCTTGTTCGTGTTGGCGAGGGCGCCGACGCCGTCCACCTCAGCCGTCGGAAGCGCGACTATCTCGGCGACAGCCGCGTTCTGCAGCGCGAGCTTCGCGAGCTCCACGAGGTCCGCGAGCGTGCTCCTGTTCTCCGGCGAGATGCCCGTCGGCTCCACGATCATCGTGTCGACGAGCCCGTGGGCGTCGAGCCAGGACCGGGCGGCGGTGACGAATGCCTCCTCGGATCCGTAGGCCCACCGGACCAGCGACTCCGCGTAGTTGCCGGCCGAGGGCACCAGCATCGTCTCGAGCGCCTCGCGCTGGCTGAGCACGAGTCCCGCCCGCACGGGCTGCACCGAGCCGTTCCGGCCGAGCACCTCGTTGTAGAGCGCCACATCCTCCGAGGTGAACGCGATCTCCGGCCCCTCCTCCCCTGCGGCGAGCGGTCGCGCCTCCAGCACGACGAGGGCGGTGACGACCTTGGTGATGCTCGCGATGGGGACAGGACCCGGATCGCCCGCGGCGGCGAGCACGCCATCGAATCCGACGGCGCCGATCGCGCCGCTGCCGAACGAGGGGAAGGCCGGCACGGCGGCTGCCGGGGCGGGGACAGCGGGTGCGGCGACAACCGGGACGGCGTCGGGGAGATCGGCCGTCGCGGCGGTGGGGACGTACACACCGCCGGTGACGAGTGCCGCGACGACGGCGAGGCCGCCGAGCGCGGCGATGCGCCGGCGGCGGTACACCTGCGGGCGCGTCGGGGAACCGGTCGACACGGCCTCAGGATACGTGCGGCGGGTGCCTGGGCTGTGCCCGACGCGAGCCGGGAAACGGAATCATCACGATCGCGGCCAGCCGCCCGGGAGTGTCGGAGGGGGTCACGTAGTCTGTCCCCCGGAAAGGGGCGGAACTTGGCGAAATCCCGCATCCCCGGCAGGTTCGGCGGCTTCCTCGGCTTCATCGGGGTGAGCGCGGCCGCCGGCGTCCTCGCGACGGCGGCGATCACGCCGGCGATCGCCGTGACGAGCATGGCCGCGTCGGACACGATCGGCCTCTTCGAGGACCTCCCGGACTACCTCGAGATCGGTGCGCTGTCCCAGCGCACCAACATCTACGCGAACAATCCGGACGGCAGCCCGTACCTGCTCGCCACCTTCTACGACCAGAACCGGGTCGAGGTCCCCTGGGAGGCCGTGTCGGGCTACGCGCTCGACGCCGCGATCGCCGGAGAGGACCCGCGCTTCTATGAGCACGGCGGCATCGACCTGCAGGGCACGGTCCGCGCCCTCATCAACAACGCCCTGGGCAAGTCCATCCAGGGCGGCTCCAGCATCACTCAGCAGTACGTGAAGAACGTCAACATCCAGAACGCGATCAAGGACGCGACCACTCAGGAGGAGATCACCGCCGCCTTCGAGAAGGCGACCGAGACCTCCGAGGCCCGCAAGCTGCGGGAGATGAAGCTGGCGATCGGTCTGGAGAAGGCCTACACCAAGGACGAGATCCTCCTCGGCTACATGAACATCGTCCACATGGGCGGGAGGGTCTACGGCGTCGAGGCGGCCTCGAACTACTACTTCGGCACGACGGCCGCGAATCTGACCCTTCCGCAGGCCGCGAGCCTCATGGCGGTGGTGAACAACCCGGAGAAGTTCCGCCTCGACTACCCCGACAGCGAGACCAACGGTGTCGCGAACGGCTACCTGGCGAACAAGCAGCGCCGCGACTACATCATCGGCAAGATGCTCGAGGAGAAGATGATCTCCCAGCAGGAGCATGACGATGCCGTCGCCGCCCCTGTCGAGCCGGTCATCACCAACCCCAGTGTCGGCTGCCAGGCCGCCCGGGGCGCGGGCTTCTTCTGCGACTACGTCGTGCGCGTCTTCAAGAACGACGAGTTCTTCGGATCCTCCGAGACGGAGCGGATGCACCGCCTGGTGACGTCGGGCTATGACGTGTACACCACCCTCGACATGGAGCTGCAGGGCGCCGCCGAAGCCGCGATCAACGAGAACGTGCCGGCGACCCTGCCCGACTTCGATGTGGGCTCGAGCGTGGTGACGGTGCAGCCGGGCACGGGCAAGATCCTCGCGATGGCGCAGAACAAGACCTACTCCGACGACCCGGCTGTGCTCGAGGCCGATCCCGCCTACAGCGCCGTGAACTACAACGCCGACTACACCTACGGCGGTTCCACCGGATTCCAGCCGGGGTCGACCTACAAGATGTTCACCCTCATCGAATGGCTCAAAGAGGGTCACGGCCTCAACGAAGGCGTCGACGCCCGCCTCCGCGACTGGACCGGAACCAGCTGGCGGGATTCGTGTGCCGGCGGCACCGTCCGGTCGGGCAAGTGGGACCCCCGGAACGATGAGCGCGACAATCCCGGCTTCATGACGGCGATGGCCGCGACCGAGACATCGAAGAACAGCGCCTTCGCCGCGATGGCCAAGCAGCTCGACCTGTGCGGCATCCGCAACACCGCCGCCTCGATGGGCGTCTACCGCGCCGACAAGGGCGCCATGGTCTACGATCCCGCGACCGATCAGAACACCGCCGTCGGCACCGGTGAGCTGCAGAAGTCACCGGCCACCATCCTCGGCACCAACGAGGTCGCCCCCCTCCAGATGGCTGGAGCGTTCGCCACGGTGGCCGCGGGCGGCCTGTACTGCGAGCCCCGTGCTATCGACCGGATAGTGGCGCCCGACGGCTCCGACGTCGAGGTCCCGCCGATCACCTGCACCCAGGTCCTCGAGCCGGACATCGCGGCGGCTGCCGCCTACGCTCTGCAGAACGCGTTCCAGGCGGGTACGGGCGGCCCGTCCTACAACACCTACCGGAACCTCGGCGGACGCGCTCCGATCTTCGGCAAGACGGGCACCACCGACGAGGCTGTCGCCACCTGGATGACCGGCTCGACGACCAAGGCGACGACCGTCGCCGGCGTCTTCAACGTCGTCGGCTCCGTGAACCAGCGGAAGTACGGCGGGTTCGACAGTGGACCCGTCCAGACGGCCCGGCACCGGATCTTCCCCCGGGTGATGGCCGTCGCCGCGGCCAAGTGGGGTGGCGACGCGTTCCCGCAGCCGACAGCGCAGCTGCTGCGCGGCCAGACCGTCGATGTGCCGAACGTCGCCGGGTTGTCTCTCGCCGATGCACGCCGTGTGATCGAAGGCGCGGGCCTCGGTTTCGCGGACGGCGGTCAGCAGGACTCCGGACTGCCGGTCGGTCAGGTCACCGGCACGTCGCCGAGCGGCTCGGTGAACAAGGGCACGATCGTCACCGTCTACACCAGCAATGGGGCGCTCCGCACCGTGCCCGACGCCGTCACCGGCAAGGCCAGCTTCGATCAGGCCCGTGCCGCCCTCAACGGGGCCGGCTTCGCCAACGTGGCGGAGAGCTGCCAGGTCGACCCTGCGGGCACCGGTGCACCATCGGCACAGGATCCGCCACCCGGCACGGCTGCCCGAGCGGACACGACGATCACGATCACCACCCGCAAGCCGGCGTGCTGATGCGAGTCCCTGGAGGCCTGGTCGCAGGCGCGCTCGTCCTGAGCGTCCTCCCGTTGCTGGCGGGGTGCGCGACACTGCTGCCGGCGATGAGCACGGCGACGGCGACGCCCACACCCGACGCTCCCTCGGCGACGGCGGAGCCGATGCCCACCGATGACACGCCGCCGTCGCTGGTGCCCACTCCTCCTTCGCCGGATGCGGAGGCGCCGCCCGCGGAATGGACCCCCGAGGAACTGGTCGGGGCCTGCAAGGAGGCATGGGTCGCCACCGGCGAGGCCATCGACTGGAACAGGTACGCATCCGAGGCGATCATCGAGGCCCGCGGCGCCGAATGGTATGTCGCCTTCCCGTCGAGCGACGGAAGCAAGAGCC
Organism: Naasia sp.; assembly: GCA_036563405.1. Lineage (GTDB taxonomy): Bacteria > Actinomycetota > Actinomycetes > Actinomycetales > Microbacteriaceae > Naasia. The sequence continues at coordinate 11,338 of DATCMN010000083.1, forward strand.
TCGAGTGCCTCGTCGGTGGCACGCCGAGCGACGCGTCGGTGTCGACGGTCACCTGAGCCGTCAGCGGGGCCGCAGCTCCCATAGGGCGACGGCACTCGCGGCCGCCACGTTGAGGGAGTCGACGCCGGCGCGCATGGGGATGGTGACGACGGCGTCCGCCGCGCCCAGAGCCGACCGGCTGAGCCCGTCGCCCTCCGAGCCGAGCACCAGTGCGACCCGCTCGTGCCCGGCTGCCGCGAACTCGTCGAGCGAGATCGCGTCGTCCGCCAGCGCGAGGGCGGCGATCGTGAAGCCGGCGTCGCGCAGCAGCGGGGCCGCCTCCCGCCACTCCGGCAGCCGAGTCCAGGGCACCTGCAGGACTGAGCCCATGCTCACCCGCACGCTTCGGCGGTAGAGCGGGTCCGCGCAGCGCGGCGTCACCAGGACGGCGTCGGCGCCCATGCCCGCGGCCGCCCGGAAGATCGCGCCCACGTTCGTGTGGTCGACGATGTCCTCGAGCACCACCACCAGCCGAGCGTCCCGCAGCAGGTCGTCCGCCGGCGGGAGCTCCGGGCGGTGCATGGAGGCGATCGCACCGCGGTGCAGGTGGTACCCGGTCAGCTGCTCGAGGAGCGCGTCCGCCCCGGCGAAGACGGACACGTGCGGATAGTCGCCGAGCAGCGTCTCCAGTTCAGGAAGCCAGGACTCCCGGGTGAGCACAGCCCGCGGCCGGTGGCCGGCGTCGAGCGCGCGGCGGATCACCTTGGTCGACTCGGCGAGGTAGAGCCCGCCGCGGGGCTCGCTGAGGCGGCGCAGATTCACATCGGTGAGCCGCGAGAAGTCGGCGAGCTCAGGGCGGTCCAGGTCGTCGATCCGCACGACCTGCATCGGCTCGCTCCTCCACCGGCGCGGAGGGAGGCGACCGGCTGTCTACTCTGGTTCCAGGGAGAAACCATGTCCACGCTAGCGCCCGACCGGAGTCCGGCCGACCGCGACCTCGATGCCGCCGTCGAGCTGCTGCGCGACCGCACAGTCGCCGTGCTGACCGGCGCCGGCGTGAGCACGGACTCCGGCATCCCGGACTACCGGGGCGACGGCGCCCCCAAGCGGACGCCCATGACCTACCAGCAGTTCCTCTCCGACGGCACGTTCCGACAGCGGTACTGGGCGGGCAGCCACCTCGGCTGGAAGATGTTCGACGCGGCCCGCCCGAACCCCGGGCATCGCACCCTCTCCCGGCTGGAGGATCGCGGCGTCGTCAACGGCGTGGTCACCCAGAACGTGGACGGCCTGCACCGCGAGGCGGGGTCCCGCCATGTGGTCGAGCTGCACGGCACAGTCGATCTGGTGCGCTGCCTGGAATGCGGCCAGACCTTCGACAGGTCCGCGATCGCCGAGCGCATCGAGACCGACAACCCGTGGCTGGAGCGGCCGGAGCGGGTCGTCCTCAACCCGGACGGGGACGCCGAGGTGGTGGGCGTCGAGGACTTCGCGGTGCCGGCCTGCTCCGTCTGCGGCGGGGTCCTCAAGCCCGACGTCGTCTTCTTCGGGGAGTTCGTGCCCGTCGAGCGGTTCGCCGAGGCCGCCGCGCTGGTTCGGCGGGCCGACGCGCTGCTCATCGCCGGGTCCTCCCTCGCGGTCAACTCGGGGGTGCGGCTCCTCGACCTCGCCCGCCGCCGCAAGCTGCCCGTCGTCATCGTGAACCGCGGCCCCACCAAAGGCGACCGCAAGGCGTCGGTCAAGCTGGAGTCGGGGACGACCGAGACCCTCGCCGCCCTCGCCGCCCGGCTGCTGGACTGACCCTGGCCCCCCTTCTTCGTCCCGCCCCACCTTCCTTCCCACGCATCCCGCCCCCTCCCCTAGGACCTCTGTGACCCATCTCGTCCTCGTCCGGCACGGCCAGACCGACTGGAATCTGCACGGCCGCATTCAGGGTTCGAGCGACATCCCGCTGAACGCCACAGGCCGGCGGCAGGCGCTCGACGCCGGGCGGGTCCTCGCCGGCGAGGGCTGGGACGCCATAGTGAGCAGCCCGCTCCTCCGCGCGTACGAAACCGCGAGGATCCTCGGCGCCGAGGTCGGCATCGCCGAGATCGAGACCGACGACGAGCTCCGCGAGCGGGCGTACGGCGAGGCGGAGGGCCTGACCGGTCACGAAGTGGACGTGCGGTTCGCGGGGCGGCCCGTCCCCGGTCGGGAGAGCCGGGGAGCGGTGATCCAGCGCGTGCAGCCGGCCCTGATCCGCATAGCGGAGCGCCACCCCGGGCAGTCGGTGCTCGTGGTCACCCACGGCGGCGTGATCGGCTCGCTGGTGCGGCACGCCACCGACTACGCCTGGCCGGAGGCGGGCCAGGTCATCCTCAACGGGTCGGCGCACCGCTTCGCCTACCGGGACGGCGGGATCGGCCTGGTGGAGTTCAACGGGCGACCCTGGCTCGACCCGAAGGAGGACGCCGATGCACCGGCACGCTGAGCGGTTCCAGACGACCCTCGACCTGCTCGGGGAGCCGGGCAGGGTGCGCGAGACCGACCCCACCGCTCATACCGCGGCGGATGCAGCGGCGGCGCTCGGCGTCCCCGTCGCCGCGATCGTGAAGAGCCTGGTGTTCCTGGCCGGCGACGAGCCGGTCCTCGTCCTCGCCTCGGGCCCGAACCGCGTCGACCCGGCGCGCGCCGGGAAGGCGTTCGGCGCTCCCCTTCGGAAGGCGGACGCCGCCACGGTGAAGGCGGCGACCGGCTACAGCATCGGCGGAGTCCCGCCGTTCGGCCACCCCACCCCGCTGCCCACGCTCATCGATGAGGACCTCCTGGCTCAGCCCGAGCTGTGGGCCGCCGCGGGCACCGCGAACGCCGTGTTCCCGATCGCGCCCGACCGGCTCGTCGCCGTCACGGGCGGTCGCGTCCTCCGCGTCGCCGAGTAGCCGACAGCCCACCGCGCGCCGAGTCGGCGACCCGCCCCCTCGGGTTGGCAGTTCCGGCTGTCAACTCGGCGACGTGGCAGCCACAACTGCCATGTCGCGCCGCGGCCGGGCCTTACGGCTCAGCGGCGGCGCTTCTCCGCGAGCTCGAGGAGCAGCGGGAGCAGGCGGGCCGCCGACGCGTCCCAGCTGAATTGGCGGGCTCGCGCGGTCACCGCGGCCGAGCGGGCCGCCCACTCCTCCGGGTCCTCCAGGGACCGGACGGCCGCCGCGAAGGCGGACGGGTCGTCGACCGGAGCGTAGAGCGCGGCGTCGCCGCCGACCTCGCGGAAGATGGGGATGTCGCTTACGACGAGCGGCGTGCCCGCCGTCATCGCCTCGACGAGCGGGATGCCGAAGCCCTCGTCACGGGAGGCCGAGACGAGCGCCGTCGCCCGGAGCAGCGCCTCGCGGTACTCCTCGTCGGAGGCGCCGTCCGCGAAGGTCAGTCGCGCGGTCGGAGCGAGGGCCTGCAGCCGCTCGCGCTCCCCCGGCGGGACCCGGCTCATCAGGCGCAGCTCGTAGCCCGGCAGGAACGCCAGAGCTCGCACCAGGGTGTCCACGTTCTTGTACCCGATGAACGCGCCCATGTAGACGAGCGACTTCGTCGCGGGCGCCAGGCGTTCCACGCGCGCGCCGATGGGGTCCGCCGCGTTCGGCACCACCGTGACGGGGCGCCGGGTGAGCCGGTGCTCCCCCATCAGCTCTGCGGTGGTCTCCGACACCGTCACCACCGCGTCCGCCCGGTCGAGCAGCAGCCGCTGGGGCCACCACGCCAGGTGGTAGAGGCGCCACAGCAGTCGCAGCCACGGAGCGAACTGGGCGGGCGGCGTGCGGTGCCGGTAGTAGATGAGGTCGTGCAGGGTCAGCACCAGCGCGAACCTGCGGCCGAACGATCCCACGGTCTGCATGGGGCTGAACAGAACGTCGGGGTGCAGCCTGTTGATGCGCAGCGCCGCGAACGGCTCGAGCGGGCTGGTGGGCGCCCACATCCGGTGCGCGCGCACCTCGGGCAGCAGCTCCAGCTGCCGCTCGTCGCTGATCAGGACCGCGATCGGCGCCAGCCGGGCGAGCGCGCCCACGATGCCGGCGGTGTAGCGGCTGATCCCGTCGTGCCGTCCGTCCGCCCGCAGGTACCGGCAGTCGACCAGGATGCGCGCGGTCACGGCGATCCGGCCAGGAACGCGTCGATCTCGGCGGCGGCCTCGGCGGGACGCTCGTAGTGGATGAGGTGCCCGACGCCGGAGAGGATGCGCAGCCGCGCGTCCGGGAACAGCGCCACCAGCCGGTGCTGGTCCCGCACCGGGGTGATGTCGTCCCGGTCGGCGGCGACCAGCAGCACCGGCACCGTCACATCGCGCGCGAACTGACTGACGTCTGCGCCGACCGAAGCCCGGAACGCCTCCAGCACGACGTCCCGGTTGGCGAAGGCGCCGAAGTAGCGGTCGTGCTGGTCGTGGATCCATCGGCGGAGCGGCCTGTCGCGCGTCTTCGCCATCGTGATGCTCATCCCCCGGGTGACCGCGCGCCAGCGCAGCACCGCGAAGCCCAGCCTGGCGGGCAGCCGGGCACCGAGCCAGTAGTAGAAGACGGCCAGCCGGGTCCCGACCGCGTTGGGCCCGGACAGCGCCGGCGAGGCGATGGGGTTGATCAGGACCGCGCGCGGTGCGGGCAGCCCCGCGGCCAGCGCCCCGGAGACGACGATCGTGCCGAACGAGTGACCGAGGACCACGGCGGTGCCGAGGAGCCCCAGGGCGTCGAGGAAGCCGCGCAGCCACTGGCCGTAGCCGGCGACGTCGTGCAGGATGCCGCCCAGCGGCTCGGAGGCCCCGAAGCCGGGGAGGTCCGGCACGAGGACCCTGATGTCCGGCCGCGACGCGCACAGATAGCCGACGACCGCCTCCAGCCCGTGGTGGTCCCCTCGGAAGCCGTGCACTGCGACGACCGCGAGCGGAGCCAACGGGTCGCCGTACTCCCAGTAGCGGGTGCGCGAGCCGAGCACCACGACCTCCGCGGACCGCTCCGCGAGGGGTCCGGTCCGCTCCGTGTGGGGGGACGGGACGGCTCTCATCGCGCCCAGTCTACGTCCGTGTCAACCGCCTCTCCGGGAGCCATGGCACCCGGAACGCCGACCCTAGGATGAGGAAAACCCTCGCGAGAAGGAGCGTCTGTGAGCTTCACTGCACCGATCACGCTGCCTGGCCTGGCCCTCGACCCCACCTGGTATCGCCGCAGCGTCTTCTATGAGGTGATGGTGCGCTCGTTTGCCGACAGCAACGGCGATGGCACCGGCGATCTCGGCGGGCTCATCGCACGGCTCGACTACCTGCAGTGGCTCGGCGTCGACGCCCTCTGGCTGCCGCCTTTCTACCAGTCGCCCCTGCGCGACGGCGGCTACGACGTCTCCGACTTCAAGAGCGTCCTGCCCGAGTTCGGCACCCTGGACGAGTTCCGCGAGCTCGTCACCAAGGCGCACGAGCGCAACATGCGCATCATCATGGACTACCCGCTCAACCACACGTCCGACGCGCACCCCTGGTTCCAGGCGTCCCGCGAGGACCCCGAGGGCCCGTACGGCGACTACTACGTGTGGAGCGACACCGACCAGAAGTACGAGAACATCCGCATCATCTTCGTGGACACGGAGGAGTCGAACTGGACGTTCGACCCCGTTCGGCGGCAGTTCTTCTTCCACCGCTTCTTCTCCCACCAGCCGGACCTCAACTTCGAGAACCCCGCGGTGCAGGAGGAGGTGTTCGACATCGTGCGCTTCTGGTTCGATCTCGGTGTCGACGGCATCCGCTTGGACGCCATCCCCTACCTCTTCGAGTCGGAGGAGGGCAACGGCGAGGGCGAGCCCGCCACTCACGACTTCATCAAGCGCCTGCGCCGGATGGTGGACCTGGACTACCCGGGGCGGATCCTGGTCGCCGAGGCGAACCAGTGGCCCCGCGAGGTCGCCGCCTTCTTCGGCACCGAGGAGGAGCCGGAGTGCCACATGGCCTTCGACTTCCCGGTGATGCCGCGCATCTTCTACTCCCTCCGGTCGCAGACCTCGACCGAGCTCACCAAGATCCTGTCCGAGACCACCGACGTGCCATCGACCGCGGCCTGGGGCGTGTTCCTCCGCAACCACGACGAGCTGACGCTCGAGATGGTGAGCGAGGAGTACCGGCAGGCGATGTACGGCTGGTACGCCTACGACCCGCGGATGCGGTCGAACATCGGCATCCGCCGGCGGCTCGCGCCGCTCCTCGACAACTCGCGCGCGGAGCTCGAGCTGGCGCACGCCCTGCTGTTCTCCCTGCCCGGGAGCCCGTTCCTCTACTACGGCGACGAGATCGGCATGGGCGACAACATCTGGCTGTCCGACCGCGACTCGTCGCGCACGCCCATGCAGTGGACGCCGGACCGCAACGCCGGCTTCTCCACCGCCGATCCCGGCAAGCTGTTCCTGCCCGTCGTGCAGTCGCTCGTCTACCACTACACGCAGACCAACGTGGAGGCGCAGCTTGCCCAGTCGCGCTCGCTGCTGCACTGGGTGCGCAACGTGATCCACGTCCGGAAGGCGCATCCCACCTTCGGCCTCGGCAGGCTCACCGTGATGGAGACCGACCACGAGTCCGCCCTCGCCTTCGTGCGGTCGTACGCGGGCACCGGCTCGCACTTCGGGGACCAGAAGGAGGAGATCCTCTGCCTCTTCAGCTTCTCGCACAACCCGATCTCGGTGACCATCGATCTGCCCGGCCACGCCGGTGCGACGCTCGTGGACCTGTTCGGCGGCGGGCGCTTCCCCGCGGTGGGCGATGACGGCAAGGTGACGCTGACGCTCGGCACGCAGAGCTTCTTCTGGCTCCGCATCGAGGATCCCGCGGCCTGATGACGCGCCCGGCGCGCTCCCCGGCGACGTCGGAGGGCGTGCCTAGTCTGACTGCGTGACCGCGAGAACGAGCACCCTGGCCGCGGATCCGCGCGCCCTGCCGGAGATCACGCTCTTCGAGCTCAGCCCCGAACCGGCTCCCGCGCGGGTGCGGCGATCGTCGGCTCCGCTGCGGATCCCCGACGACCCGATCCGCGCGCGGGAGATCGCCGCCGCGCTGGCCCTGCCGCCGGAGCTCGACTTCGACCTGCCCGCCGACCTCGTCGACGCGGTGCCGGATTCGCCTGCCGCCTCGGCCCCGTTCACTCCTGTCGGCGCCACGCCCGCGGCCCCTGCCACTGCTGCCGCCCCTGCCGTCGTCGCCGCCCCCTCCCCCGCCGTGTCGGACATCGACGACCGTCCCGCGGTGCTCGCGTTCGACCTCGACGACCGCCCGGCGGTGCGCGCCTACGAGCGCGAGCCGGATCTCGCGCTCCTCGAGCCCCTCCAGCCGGGACCGCCCGAGTGGGCCGGTGCGGTCGGCGTGTTCGACCTGGAGACGACCGGGATCGACACCGCGACCTCCCGCATCGTGAGCGCGGCCGTCGCCGTCCTCGACGACCGCGGCGTCGTGGTGGAGCGCAAGGAATGGCTGGTCGATCCCGGTGTGGAGATCCCTGCGGGAGCATCGGCCGTGCATGGCATCAGCACCGAGCGGGCGCGGCGGTTCGGCCGCCCCGCAGCGGAGGTCATTCCCGAGATCCTGGACGCCATCCGGACCGTCGAGCGTCGCGGCTTCCCGCTGGTGATCTACAACGCCCCCTACGACCTCACGCTGCTCGCGCACGAGGCGGAGCGGCACGGTCTGGAGCCGCTGGACGGCACCGGTCTGGTCGTCGACCCGCTGGTCATCGACAAGGCTCTGGACCGCTACCGCAAGGGCAAGCGGACGCTGGCGTTCGCGGCCGCCGTCTACGGTGTGCAGCTGGACGACGCCCACAACGCGGGCGCCGACGCCATAGCGGCGGGCCGGGTCGCGCAGGCGATGGCCGCCCGCTACCCGATCGAGCTCAACGTGGAGCTCGACCGGCTGCACGGCTTGCAGGCGGACTGGTGCAAGGAGCAGGCGGCGAGCTTCACCGAGTACATGCGGCGCACCAAGGACCCCGACTTCCTCGCCGACGGCAGCTGGCCGCAGCGGGACAAGCAGAGCTTCTAGGTCCCGCAGTACGTCGTGTAGAGCCCGAAGTCCTCGGGCGCCCGCTCGGCGTACCGCTCGAATCCGTCGCGCTCGTCGAAGGGCGCGGTGACCGCCTCGAGCAGTCGGGTCACCGGCTCGAGGTCGCCGTCGCCAGCGGCGGCGAGGGCCTCCTCGACGAGATGGTTGCGGGGGATGTAGACCGGGTTCACCCGATCCATGGCGTCCGCGTCGGGCCCGAGCGCCAGCCAGCGGGCGGCCCACTGGTCGAATGCGGCGGTGTCGCGGAACAGCCGGCGTGCCGGAGCGGAGTCGCCGCGGGCGGCGGACGACAGGCGGCGGAAGAACGCTGTGGCGTCCGCGTCGGTCGTCTGCAGCAGTGCGTACGCCTCCTGCAGGAGGGGCCCGACCACGTCGTCGCCCACGTCGCTCGCCAGGCCGAGCTTCCGCCTGCCGCCGGCGACCCAGGCGTCGCTGTACGCGCCGGGGAAGGTCTCCAGCACGGCGGTGGCGAGGCGCACCGCCTCGTCCGTGTCGTCGGCGAGCAGGGGCAGCAGGGCCTCGGCGAGCCGGGTCAGGTTCCACTGCCCGATGCCCGGCTGGTTGCGATAGGCGTAACGGCCTTGCTCGTCGATCGAGCTGTAGACGGCGGTCGGGTCGAATCCGTCGAGGAACGCGCAGGGTCCGTAGTCGATGGTCTCGCCGGAGATCGTCATGTTGTCGGTGTTCATGACGCCGTGCACGAAGCCGACGAGCATCCACCGGGCGATCAGGTCGGCCTGGGCGTCGGTCACCGCCTCCAGCAGGGCGAGGGCACTGTTGTCCGCGTCTGCCGCCCCGGGGTGATGCCAGGCGATGGCGGCGTCCGTGAGTCGGCGCAGCAGGTCGAGGTTCCCGGTGCTGGTGGCGTACTGGAAGGTGCCCACCCGCAGGTGGCTGCTCGCGACCCGCGCCAGCACGGCGCCGGGCAGCAGACCCTCCCGCTGCACGGGCCGTCCGGTGGCGACAACGGCGAGCGAGCGGGTGGTGGGGATGCCGAGGGCGTGCATCGACTCGCTGACGATGTACTCGCGGAGCATCGGCCCGAGGGCGGCGTAGCCGTCTCCCCCGCGCGCGAACGGGGTGCGGCCGGACCCCTTGAGGGCAAGGTCGCGGAGAGTCCCCGTCCGATCCTGCAGCTCCCCGAGCAGCAGCGCCCTGCCGTCTCCGAGCCGGGGCGAGTAGTAGCCGAACTGGTGTCCCGAGTACGCCTGGGCGACGGGCGCGGCGCCGTCGGGCACCACCGTGCCGGTGAGCAGCCCCAGCCCGGCATCGGAGCGGAGGAAGACCGGATCGAGTCCGAGTTCACCGGCGAGCGGCTCGTTGAGGAGCAGGAGCTGCGGCTGCGGGGCGTCTGCCGCCTGCCACGGGACCGCCAGCTCCGGCAGCTGGTCGGCGAAGCGATGGCCGAGAGCCGCGGTGAGGGAAGGCGCGGAAGTCATGCTTCGAGGCTATGCGGGCCTTCTGCACGGGCAACGGGGTTGCGCCCAGGGCGGACACCCGTCGACCCCAACGCGAGTCGGCACATCCGGCTGTCAAGTCGGTGAGATGGCAGCCGAAACTGTCATCTGCGCAACGACGAAGGGCGCCCCCGGAGGGACGCCCTTCGGAAAGCGGCTGAGGGTTACTTGCCGAAACCCTTGTAGCGGGAGTTGAACTTCTCCACGCGGCCGGCGGAGTCGAGGATGCGCTGCTTGCCCGTGTAGAAGGGGTGCGAAGCGGAGGAGATCTCGACGTCAATCACCGGGTAGGTGTTGCCGTCCTCCCACTCGATCGTCTTCGAGCTGGAGACGGTGGAGCGGGTGAGGAAGGACTCGCCCGAGGCGAGGTCGCGGAAGACGACGGGAGCGTAGTCGGGGTGGATTCCGGACTTCATGGCGAACGAACCTCTGATCTGACGGAAGGAAGGGAAGGAAGTCTGTGGCCGAGCGGCCGACGAACAAGAATAGCAGAGGCGGCCGGGAAGGTCAGCCCGCGCGGGCGGCGAAGCGTCCGTCCTCGTTGCTGATCTGCAGCGCCAGCCCGAACCCGTCGGACAGCACCTCCGAGGTGAGGACCTCGTCGATGGGGCCGGAGGCGACGACCTTGCCGCCGGCGAGCAGCAGGCCGTGGGTGAAGCCGCGCGGGATCTCCTCCACGTGGTGGGTGACCATGATGATGCCGGGCGCGTACGGGGAGCTGGCGTAGCCGCCGAGCAGCTGCAGCAGCTCCTCGCGGGCACCCAGGTCGAGGCTCGCGGCCGGCTCGTCGAGGAGCAGCAGTTCCGGGTCGGTCATCACCGAGCGGGCGATCTGCACGCGCTTCTGCTCGCCGTCGCTCAGCTCGCCGAAGCGACGGCTCTCCAGGTGGCCCAGCTTCCACTCCCCCAGCACCCGCTGCGCGCGGCGGACGTCGAGGGTGTCGTACTGCTCGTTCCAGCGTCCGGTGACCGAGTAGGCGGCGGTGAGGACGACGTCGAGCACGGACTCGGACGCGGGGATGCGGCGCGCCATCGCGGTGGAGGCGAAGCCGATGCGCGGGCGGAGCTCGAACAGGTCGGTCCCGCCGAGGCGCTGGTCGAGGACCGTCGCGGTGCCGCGGCTCGGGTGCAGGAACGCGGCGGCGATCTGCAGCAGCGTCGTCTTGCCTGCGCCGTTCGGCCCGAGGATCACCCAGCGCTCCGAGCTGTCCACCGTCCAGTTCACCGAATCGAGGATGGTGTTTCCCTCGCGGGTGACCGACACGTCGGACAGTTGGAGAACCGTGGCCATGCCCTCAACCCTACCGATTCGCCGTCCCGGTCCTGCTGTCAGCGCCCCGCCAGCACCGACTCGTAGACCGCCCGCGTGTCGGCCGCGATGCGCGACCAGCTGAACATCTCCTCGGCCCGCCGGCGCCCCGCTTCCCCGTAGGCGCGGGCCGTCTCGGGGTCGCTGACGACCTCGGTCAGGGTGCGTGCGAGGTCCGCGACGAAGCGGTCCGGATCGATGGGGGTGCCGCTGCCGTCGTCGACCTGGTCGATGGGGACGAGGCGCCCGGTGACGCCGTCGTCGACGACCTCGGGGATCCCGCCGGTCGCCGTGCCGACGACTGCCGCGCCGCAGGCCATCGCCTCCAGGTTCACGATGCCGAGCGGCTCGTACACGGACGGGCACACGAAGGTGGTCGCCGCGGTGAGGACGGTGCAGAGCTCGTGCCTGCTGAGCAGCCTGTCGATCCACACGACCCCGGTGCGCTCGCCCTGCAGCACACGCACGGCGTCCGCCACCTCGGTGAGGATCTCGGGGGTGTCCGGAGCCCCCGCGCACAGCACGAGCTGCACCTCCGGGGGCAGCAGCCGCGCCGCGCGGAGCAGGTACGGCAGGCCCTTCTGGCGGGTGATGCGGCCGACGAACACGACCGAGGGCCGGTCCGGGTCGACGCCGAGACCGCGGAGCAGCTCGTCGTCCTGCACGGGCTGCCACTGCTCGAGGTCGATGCCGTTGTAGACGACGTGGACCTTCGCGGGGTCGAGTGCCGGGTAGGACCGGAGGATGTCGCGCCGCATGCCCTCGCTGACCGCGATGGCCGCATCGGCGGTCTCGAAGGCCTCGCGCTCGATCCAGCTGGAGATGCGATAGCCGCCGCCCAGCTGCTCGGCCTTCCACGGCCGCAGCGGCTCCAGGCTGTGCGCCGTGAGGATGTGCGGGACATCGTGCAGCAGGCTCGCCAGCCGGCCCGCTGCGTTCGCGTACCAGGTGTGGGAGTGGACGAGGTCGGCGCCCGCCGCGTCCGCCGCCATCTGCAGATCGACGCCGAGCGTCGCGAGGCTCGCATTGGCGTTCGCGAGCGACGACGGGACGAGATAGGCGGTCGTGCCCTCCTCGTCCCGCGGCTTGCCGAAGCAGCGCACCTGCACGTCGACATCGCCGCGCAGCGCGCGGACC
>DATCMN010000091.1:0-1967 GCA_036563405.1 Naasia sp.
ACGCGTACTCGAGGAACGAGCCCTGCATCTCGGAGGAGACGTCGACGTCCTCGATGCGCTCGGCGCCGCCGGTGGGGCTCAGTTCGGTGCTCGTCATAGGTCGGGGCCGGTCCTGTCGGTGGTCTCGAGCCGCGCCGAAGGGCGGCGGAGCGGGAGCCGTCGGGCCGGCTCGGAGGACGGTCAAGCCGGAACGGCGCTGTGCCAGACTGACCCGGGTGTCCCCCATGGTACCGACCGCCTCGGCGCAGGGGCCGCATCTCCACGCCGTGCTTCCCAGCTGTGTCGCGGCGCTCGCGGGGGAGGAGAACCCGCTGGGCCTGCCCCGGCTGCGCTCGGCGATCGTGGTCGTCGTCGACGGTCTCGGAGCCGCGGCCCTCAAGGCCCGCGCCGGCCACGCCCGCACGCTGGCCGGAGCGCTGACTCGCGCATCCACTATCTCCACCGGGGTGCCGACGACGACGGCGGCCGCGCTGTCGACGCTGATGACAGGGGCCGCGCCGGGGGAGCATGGAATCGTCGCCTACGCAGCGCTGGACCCGGCCGCCGATCGCATCGTCAACCAGCTGTCCGGCTGGGGCGGCACCGTCGATCCGCTGACCTGGCAGCGCCTGCCCACGGTCTTCGAGACCGCCTCGGCCGTGCGCAGTGTCGCGGTGGGGCCGAAGAAGTACCGGTCGAGCGGGCTGACGGCGGCGATCCTCCGCGGAGCCGAGTACGTGTCCGCGGACGGGATCGCCGAGCGCTTCGACGCCGCCCTCGAGCACGCTGCGACCGAGGGCGCGCTCGTCTATCTCTACATCCCCGAGGCCGACCAGGCGGCGCACGCCGAGGGCTGGCAGTCGGACCGCTGGACGGCGGCCCTCGAGGAGGTCGACGGCGCGCTCACCGCGGCGCTCCGCCGCCTGCCGCGCGGGGCCGGGCTCCTGGTGACCGCAGACCACGGCATCCTCGACGTTCCGGCCGAGCGGCACATCCTCCTCGACGACCGGGCCGGCCTCCTCGACGGGGTGCGACACGTCGGGGGCGAACCCCGCATGGTGCACCTCTACCTGGAGCCGGCCTTGGAGCCGGGGGAGCGGGCAGTGCTGGTCGAGCGGTGGCGGGCGGCCGAGGGAGGCCGCGCGGACGTGCGCAGCCGGGACGAGGCGATCGCGGACGGCTGGTTCGGTCCTGTTGCGCCGGAGGTGGCGCCGCGCATCGGCGACGTCCTGCTCGCCGCACGCGGCCTCGTCGCCTATTACGACTCCCGGACCGCGTCAGCGGGTGCCCGGTCGATGGTCGGCCAGCACGGGTCCTGGACCCCCGAGGAGACCCGGGTCCCGCTCCTCCGCTACGGCTCCGCCGCTCGCTGATCCGCGGTCGCGCGCGGGCCCGGAACCTCACGCGGTGCGTGCACCCGTCGCGCGGTGCGCAGCACCACGCGCGGTCGGTCTACCCACCGCGCACGGCCGCTCGCACCGCGCGACGGGTGTGTGCACCGCGCGACGAGGAACGTCAGGCGGGGTCGTCCTCCGGGCGGGCGCCGAACACGATCTCGTCCCAGCTGGGCATCGAGGTGCGGCCGCGACGGCCCTTGACCGGCACGGGGCCGGTCGGCGCGGGAGCCGGCTTGGTGCCGCGGGGCACCTCGGTGGTGGGGACGGAGGCCGGGTGGTCGGCCTTCACGCGCTCCAGGGTGCGGATGGTGCCGGTGGAGGGGCGGCGCGGCTCCTCATCGAAGGTCGTCGACTCCCGCTCACCGCGGCGGCGGCGCAGCGCCTCGAGCAGGTCGGCGGTGCCGCCCGACTCGCGGACCGAGTGGTCCTCCTGGCGGATGACTCCGATCGAGCCGGTGCGCGGCTGCGGCAGGCGGATGCGGCCGGTGGTCGGCGCCGGCTCGGGGGGCGTGGGCGCGGGGAGGACCGGCTCCGGGAACCAGGCCGGGTCCTCGTCGGCCGGCACGCGGAAGGCGGAGGAGTCGAACCGGG
>DATCMN010000054.1:0-9702 GCA_036563405.1 Naasia sp.
GCAGATCGTGCACGGCATCCCGTCGCCGGAGCAGGTGCTGCGCGACGGCGACCTGGTGTCGATCGACTGCGGGGCCGTCCTCGACGGCTGGCACGGCGACTCGGCCGTGACGATCCTCGTCGGGTCGGTCAGCGAGGCCGACCGCAAGCTGTCGGCGGCCTGCGAGGCGGCGCTGCACGCGGGCATCGCGGCGGTGCTGCCCGGCGCCCGGCTGTCGGACGTGTCGCACGCCGTGCAGAGCGCGTCGCTCGCGGCCGGCGCCCGCGACGGCGTCGAGTACGGCATCGTCGCCGAGTACGGCGGGCACGGCATCGGCACCTCGATGCACATGGACCCGTTCCTGCCCAACCACGGCGACCCCGGCCACGGCCCGCGGCTGCGGGTCGGCATGGCGCTGGCGGTGGAGCCGATGCTCACGGCGGGCGACCCGGAGACCCGCGAGCTCGACGACGGCTGGACCGTCGTCACCGCCGACGGCGGGCGCGCCGTGCACTGGGAGCACTCGGTGGCCGTCACCGAGGACGGCCCGCGCATCCTCACCCTCCCGCTCGACTGATCCGGTCCGGTCGGCGTTCGTGACCGAACACTGATCACACGGCCGGTCCCGGATGTCGGATCCCTCGGCTAGGTTCCGGTCCATGGCAGACGAGGGTGCGCCGGCCGGGCGCACGACCGTGGGGGTACCGCGGGAGAGCGTCCCGGGCGAGCGCCGCGTCGCGCTCGTGCCCAAGGTCGTCGAGCGGCTCACCGGCCGCGGCGTGCACGTCGTCGTGGAGAGCGGGGCCGGGCTGGGCGCCCTGGTCCCCGACGCGCTCTACACCGCCGCCGGCGCTGAGATCGGCGATCCGTGGGCGGCCGACGTGGTCGTGAAGGTGGCGGTGCCCACGGGCGAGGAGGTCGCGCGGCTGCGCCGCGGGTCGGCCTACATCGGGTTCCTCGCCCCGCTCGCCTCCCCGGGCACGGTCGCTGCGCTGCGCGACGCCGGCGTCACCGCGTTCGCGATGGAGTCGGTGCCCCGCATCTCGCGCGCCCAGTCGATGGACGCCCTGAGCTCGCAGGGCAACGTCGCCGGGTACAAGGCCGTGCTCCTGGCGGCCGACCGGTCCACCCGGTTCTTCCCCATGCTCACCACCGCGGCGGGCACGGTGAAGCCCGCCGCCGCGCTCGTGCTCGGCGTCGGGGTGGCCGGGCTGCAGGCGCTGGCCACCGCGAAGCGGCTCGGCGCCCGCACCACCGGCTACGACGTGCGGCCCGAGGTCGCCGACCAGGTGCGCTCGCTGGGGGCGCAGTGGCTCGACCTGGGCATCGAGGCGGTCGGCGAGGGCGGCTACGCCCGCGAGCTGTCCGAGGACGAGCGGGTGCGGCAGCTGGAGCGGCTCACCGATGCGATCACCGGGTTCGACGTCGTGATCACCACGGCCAACGTGCCGGGGCGGCGGGCGCCCGTGCTCGTCACGGCGAAGGCCGTCGAGGGCATGCGGCCGGGCAGCGTCGTGGTCGACATGGCCGGGGAGAGCGGCGGCAACTGCGAGCTGACCGTGCCGGGCGAGACGGTCGTCCGGCACGACGTCACGATCGCCTCGCCGCTCAACCTGCCGGCCACGATGCCCGAGCACGCCTCGGAGCTGTACTCGCGCAACGTCTCGTCGCTGCTGGAGCTGATGCTGGTCGACGGCGCGCTGGCGCCGGACTGGGGCGACGAGGTGCTGGCGCGGTCCTGCGTCACCCGGGGGGAGGGCTGATGGACACCGTGCTCCTGGCCGCGGAGGCGGCGCAGGCGGGCTCGTCGGGCCTGCTCGCGAACATCGCCATCCTGGTGCTCGCCGGCTTCGTCGGGTTCGCGGTGATCTCGAAGGTGCCCAACACCCTGCACACCCCGCTGATGTCGGGCACGAACGCGATCCACGGCATCGTGCTGCTCGGCGGCCTCATCGTGCTCGGCCGGCTGGAGGACCCCTCGCTGGTCGACCAGATCATCCTGGTCGTCGCCATCGTCTTCGGCATGATCAACGTGATCGGCGGGTTCCTCGTGACCGACCGGATGCTCGGGATGTTCAAGACCCGTCCCGCCGAGCGGAAGGACGGGCGGTGATGGACGTGCTCGTCCCGGTCCTCTACATCGTCGCGTTCGCGCTGTTCATCTACGGCCTGATGGGGCTCACCGGCCCGAAGACCGCCGTGCGGGGCAACAAGATCGCCGCCGCGGGCATGGTGGTCGCCGTCGTCGCGACGCTGCTCCAGGTGCGGTTCAACGGGGTGCTCATCGCCGTCGGCCTCGTGGTGGGCACGCTGCTGGGCGTGCCGTCGGCGCGCCGGGTGCGGATGACGGCGATGCCCCAGATGGTGGCGCTGTTCAACGGCGTGGGCGGCGGGGCGGTCGCGCTCATCGCCTGGTCGGAGTTCCGCACCACCGGCGCGTTCACCGACGTGGCGACCTACGTCGTCGTCGCGTCGCTGTTCGCCGCGATCATCGGGTCCGTCTCGTTCTGGGGCTCGCTCGTCGCCTACGGCAAGCTGCAGGAGATCCTGCCCGGCCGGCCCATCGGGCTCGGCCGCGCCCAGCAGGCGGTCAACGGGCTGCTGCTCGCCGCCGCCGTCGCCTGCGCGGTGGTCGCCGGGCTGGGCGGGGCGTCGGAGCTGTGGATCATCGGGCTGCTGGTGGTGTCCGCGGTGCTCGGCGTGCTCGTCGTGCTGCCGATCGGCGGCGCCGACATGCCGGTCGTGATCTCGCTGCTCAACGCCCTCACCGGGCTGTCCGCGGCCGCCGCCGGGCTCGCCCTCGACAACACCGCGATGATCGTGGCCGGCATGATCGTCGGGGCGTCGGGCTCGATCCTGACCAACCAGATGGCGGTGGCGATGAACCGCACCATCCCGGCGATCGTCGCCGGCGGGTTCGGCGGCACCACCACGCTGCCCGGCGCCGACGACGGCGTGGAGCGCACGGTGCGCTCCACCAGCGCGTCCGACGCCGCGATCCAGATGGCCTACGCCTCCCAGGTGATCGTGGTGCCGGGCTACGGCATGGCCGTGGCGCAGGCCCAGCACGCGGTCAAGGACATGGCGAAGCTGCTGGAGTCCAAGGGCGTGGAGGTCAAGTACGCGATCCACCCCGTGGCCGGGCGGATGCCGGGGCACATGAACGTGCTGCTCGCCGAGGCCGACGTCCCCTACGACGCGCTCAAGGAGATGGACGACATCAACGGCGAGTTCGCCCGCACCGACGTCACGCTGGTGATCGGGGCCAACGACGTCACCAACCCCGCGGCGCGCACCGACCCCTCGAGCCCCATCTACGGCATGCCGATCCTCGACGTCGACGAGAGCCGCTCGGTGATCGTGCTCAAGCGGTCGATGTCCAGCGGGTTCGCGGGCATCGACAACCCGCTGTTCTACGCCGACAACACCTCGATGCTGTTCGGGGACGCGAAGAAGTCGGTGGCGCTGGTGACGGAGGAGCTCAAGGCGCTCTGACCGGCCGCTACCGTGGCCCGGTGATCGACCTCGCCCTCGCCAGCGGGCTGTACCGGACCCACGCCGCGGACCTGCGGGCCGCGATCGCCGCGCAGCGGGCGTTCCTCGCGGCGAGCCCGTCCGTCGTGCCGCAGCTCGACGACGTCGAGGCCGAGATCACCTACCTGCTGCTGCGGCACGCGCGACCCGCGCACGTCGTCGAGCTGGGGACGTTCCACGGCTGGTCGACCACCTGGATCCTGCGCGCGCTGGCCGACAACGGCGCCGGCCACCTGCACTCGTTCGACCGGGTCGACCACGTCCGCGGCAGCGTGCCCGCGGAGCTCGCGGGCGACCGGTGGACCTTCCACCACGGCGACGTGCGCGAGCGCCTGGCCGACGTCCCCCGCGACGCCGGCTACCTGTTCGTCGACGCCGCCCACACGGCGTCGTTCGCCCGGTGGTTCCTCGCCGAGCTGTTCCCGCTGGTCCCGGCCGGGGTCCCGGTGAGCGTGCACGACGTCTTCCACACCCGGTGGGCGCTGCCCCTCACCGAGGGCGGGGTGGTCGTCGGCTGGCTCCGCCGCCGCGGGGTGCCGTGGTTCACCGCGGCGCGGCGCCGCGACCCCGGCACGCACCGCGCGCTGAGGGAGCTGCGCCGCGAGCTGGGGATCACCGGGGCGCGGGGGACGGCGGTGGACCCGATGCTGTGGTTCACGATGCCGGGGCGGTGACCCGTCAGGCCGGGGACGCCGGGGCCGCGGACGTCGGGGCCGGGGTCCCCGCGGGGGCCGGGTCGAGCGGGTGGGCGATCTCGTCCGCCGGGAGGCGCCCGAGCAGGATCGCCGCGATCGCGAGGAACACCGGGATGGTGCCGGCGAGCACGAACGTCAGGGGCACGCCGAGCTGCTCGGCGACGGGCCCGGCGAGCGCCATGGACACCGGCATGAGGGCCAGTGAGACGAAGAAGTCCAGGCTGGATACCCGGCCGAGCAGGTGCGGCGGGACCCGGCGCTGCAGCAGCGTGCCCCACACGACCATCGCCATCGAGTGCGCGACGCTCACCAGGAACGCCGCCAGCGCCATCACCCACAGCCGGTCGGTCAGCCCCATGACCACCAGCGGCGCCGAGCCCGGCCCCCACAGCAGGATCATCACCGTGAGGTAGCGCCGGGGCAGCCGCGTCGCCGAGGCGATGAACGAGCCCACGACGCCGCCGAGGCCGTACCCGGCCAGGACGAACGCGTAGCCCTCCGGTCCGGCACCGGTCTGGTCGCGCACGGCGAACGGCACCAGCACCTCGATCGGCCCGATCACGACGAGCACCAGCAGCGTCGCGAACACGAGCGTGACGAAGAACCACCCGGTGCGCACGAAGTAGCCGAAGCCCTCGCGCAGGTCGCCCAGGACCGAGCTGCCGGTCCCCGGGACGACCGGGGCCGTCCGCATGACGAGCAGCGGCAGCAGCGCCACGCCGTACACGGCCGCCGCGACCGCCAGCGCCGCCCCGGGCACGAGGGCGCCCACGAGCAGTCCGGCCAGCGCCGGGCCCAGCGCCTGCAGCGCGACCGGGCGCAGCATCCCCTCCACGCCGTTCGCGGCGAGCAGCTCCTCGGCCGGGAGCATCGTCGGCAGCAGCGCCGAGTAGGCGGGGAAGAAGAACGCCTCCGCCGCACCGATCAGGAACGCGACCGCCGCGAGCTGCCACAGCCGCAGCGCGCCGGTCAGGGCGAGCGCCGCCACCAGCCCGACCGAGACGATCCGCACCGCCTCCACCCCGACGAGCAGCGCCCGCCGGGGGAGCCGGTCCGCCGCGACCCCGCCGATCAGGACGCTGAGCAGCAGCCCCGCCGAGAGCGCCGTCATCACCAGCGAGAGCTCCGACGGCCCGCCGCCCAGGGCGATCACCTGGTAGACCAGCGCCACGGTCCACATGCCGCTGGCGAACAGCGACGCGGCCATCGACGCGACGAGCAGCCGGTAGTCGCGGTGGCGGAACGGCAGCAGCGGCCGGGGCAGGCGCCGTCCCCGGTCGAGGGTCGCGGGAGCGGGATCGGACACCCCGGTATGGCACCACCTGCACCGGGGTGCAGGTCAAGCGGGTTGCGGGGCCGTCGACCCCCGGCACGGCGCGCGCGGGCGAGCACGTACACTGGGAGTTCGGCGCGCCTCCGCGTCGGTGTCCGTCGTGCCCGTCGTGGGCCCTCGGGTCCCGCGGTGGTGGCGTGCCCGTCAGAGTACGCACACCTGTCACGGAACGCGGAGGACATGGCCAAGAAGGACGGGGCGATCGAGGTCGAGGGCCGGGTCGTCGAACCCCTGCCGAACGCGATGTTCCGCGTGGAGCTGGAGAACGGTCACCGGGTCCTCGCGCACATCAGCGGGAAGATGCGGCAGCACTACATCCGGATCCTCCCGGAGGACCGGGTGGTCGTGGAGCTGTCCCCGTACGACCTCACCCGCGGCCGCATCGTCTACCGCTACAAGTGACAACCCCTCACAACAGAGAGCGACGGACGTGAAGGTCCAGCCGAGCGTCAAGAAGATCTGCGACAAGTGCAAGGTGATCCGCCGTCACGGCCGGGTCATGGTGATCTGCGAGAACCTGCGCCACAAGCAGCGCCAGGGCTGATCGGCCCTTCCGCACGACGCAGTCGCAGCGACGAACCCGACGCACCTCCCGCGCCGCACGGGCGCGGGTCACCCCCGGAACCAGGCCGGGGCCCGGCGCAGAGCCGGGACGGGCGTCGGCCAGACCTGGCCCACGAGGAGACAACCACCGCATGGCACGCCTCTCCGGCGTCGACCTCCCCCGCGACAAGCGGATGGAGATCGCGCTGACCTACATCTTCGGGATCGGGCGCACCCGCTCCATGGAGATCCTGTCCGCCACCGGCATCGACCGGGACCTGCGCTCGAAGGACCTCACGGACGAGCAGCTCGCGCAGCTCCGCGAGTACATCGAGAACCACTTCCGGGTCGAGGGCGACCTGCGCCGCGAGGTGCAGGCCGACATCCGACGCAAGATCGAGATCGGCACGTACCAGGGGATCCGGCACCGCCGGGGCCTGCCGGTGCGCGGCCAGCGCACCAAGACCAACGCCCGCGGCCGCAAGGGTCCGAAGAAGACCGTGGCGGGCAAGAAGAAGGCAGGTAAGAAGTAATGCCGGGTCGTCCCCGCACGGCGGCCGGACCCAAGAAGGTCCGCCGCAAGGAGAAGAAGAACGTCGCGCACGGGCACGCGCACATCAAGAGCACCTTCAACAACACCATCGTGTCCATCACGGACCCGACCGGTGCGGTGATCGCGTGGGCCTCCGCCGGCCACGTCGGTTTCAAGGGCTCGCGCAAGTCCACGCCGTTCGCGGCGCAGATGGCCGCCGAGAACTGCGCCCGCAAGGCCGCCGAGCACGGCATGAAGAAGGTCGACGTGTTCGTGAAGGGCCCGGGTTCCGGTCGCGAGACCGCGATCCGCTCCCTGCAGGCCGCAGGCCTCGAGGTCGGCACGATCTCCGACGTGACCCCGCAGCCGCACAACGGCTGCCGCCCGCCCAAGCGGCGCCGGGTCTAGGGGAGGAGAAGAGTAGACATGGCTCGCTACACCGGACCCATGACGCGCAAGTCGCGTCGCCTCAAGGTCGACCTCGTCGGGGGCGACCAGGCCTTCGAGCGCCGTCCCTACCCGCCCGGCCAGCACGGCCGGATCCGGATCAAGGAGACGGAGTACCTCCTGCAGATGCAGGAGAAGCAGAAGGCCCGCTTCGCCTACGGCGTCCTCGAGCGGCAGTTCCGCCGCTACTACGAGGAGGCCAACCGCCGCCAGGGCAAGACCGGCGACAACCTGCTCCAGATCCTCGAGACCCGCCTGGACAACGTCGTGTACCGCGCGGGCCTGGCCCGCACGCGGAACATGGCCCGCCAGCTGGTGAACCACGGCCACTTCCTGGTCAACGGCCAGAAGGTCGACATCCCCAGCTTCCGCGTGTCGCAGTACGACATCATCGACGTCCGCCCGAAGTCGATGGCCATGGACCCGTTCGTGATCGCCAAGGAGCTCGTCGGCGACCGTCCGGTCCCGGCCTGGCTGCAGGTCGTGCCCTCGACCCTGCGCATCCTCGTCCACCAGCTGCCCGAGCGTGCGCAGATCGACACGCAGGTCACCGAGCAGCTGATCGTTGAGCTCTACTCCAAGTAGCAGCTCGACACCCCCGCCGCCGCAGGGAGGCGGCGGGGGCACGCCGCGGCGTCAACTAGCGGTCGCCGCGGAGCCTGAAGGAGGCCCCATCCCATGCTGATCTCTCAGCGCCCCACCCTGGCCGAGGACTCGGTCGTCGACACCCGCTCCCGGTTCATCATCGAGCCGCTGGAGCCCGGGTTCGGCTACACGCTGGGCAACTCGCTCCGCCGCACGCTGCTGTCGTCCATCCCGGGCGCGGCGGTCACCAGCATCCGCATCGACGGCGTCCTGCACGAGTTCACCACCGTCCCGGGGGTGAAGGAGGACGTCACCGACATCATCCTGAACCTCAAGGAGCTGGTGGTCTCCTCGGAGGAGGACGAGCCGGTCACGATGTACCTGCGCAAGCAGGGCCCCGGCCCGGTCACGGCGGGCGACATCGTCCCGCCGGCCGGCGTCACCGTGCACAACCCGGACCTGCACATCGCCACGCTGAACGACAAGGGCCGCCTCGAGGTGGAGCTCGTCGTCGAGCGGGGCCGCGGCTACGTCCCGGCCATGCAGAACAAGGTCACCGGCGCCGAGATCGGCCGCATCCCGGTCGACTCGATCTACTCGCCGGTCCTCAAGGTGACCTACAAGGTCGAGGCCACCCGCGTCGAGCAGCGCACCGACTTCGACAAGCTGGTGCTCGACGTCGAGACCAAGCCCTCGATCACCCCGCGGGACGCGCTGGCCTCGGCCGGCAAGACCCTAGTCGAGCTGTTCGGCCTCGCGCGCGAGCTGAACGTCGACGCCGAGGGCATCGAGATCGGTCCCTCGCCGCAGGAGGCCGACACGATCGCCGCCTTCGCGATGCCGATCGAGGAGCTCGACCTCACGGTCCGCTCCTACAACTGCCTCAAGCGCGAGGGCATCCACACCGTGGGTGAGCTCGTCGGCCGCAGCGAGGCCGACCTGCTCGACATCCGCAACTTCGGCGCCAAGTCCATCGACGAGGTCAAGATGAAGCTCGTCGGCCTCGGGCTCGCGCTCAAGGACAGCCCGCCCGGGTTCGACCCGTCGGCCGCGGCCGCCGAGTACGGCTCCGAGGGATACGACCCCGACCAGCCGTTCGGCGACGACGGCCAGGACTACGCAGAAACGGAGCAGCTCTAGCCATGCCGCAGCCCACGAAGGGTGCCCGCCTCGGCGGATCGCCCGCCCACCAGCGGCTGATCCTGGCCAACCTGGCGACGTCGCTGTTCCAGCACCGGAAGATCACGACCACCGAGGCGAAGGCGCGCAAGCTGCGCCCCTACGCCGAGAAGCTGATCACCAAGGCGAAGCGCGGGGACCTGCACAACATCCGCGAGATCGCCAAGGTCATCCGGGACAAGGACGTCATCCACACCCTCGTCCACGACATCGGCCCGTTCTTCGCCGACCGCGAGGGCGGCTACACGCGCATCACCAAGACGATGCCGCGCAAGGGCGACAACGCCCCCATGGCCGTGATCGAGCTGGTGGCGGCGAAGACCGTCACCGACGAGGCCAACCGGGCCCGCCGGGCCGCCGCCTCGCAGGCCGGCACCGCGCCGGCCGCCGCGGCTCCGGCCGCCTCGACCACCGCCTCGACCACCGCCCCGACCACCGGGTCGGACGTCGAGGAGGCCGCCGAGGAGGTCGTCGACCGCGCGACGGACGTCGCCGCGGCGGCGCCCGACGGCAGCGAGACGCAGGAGAAGGCGCTCGACGCGGCCGAGGCCGCCGAGGAGGCCGCCACCAGCGCCGAGGCGCCGTACGGCGAGGGCAGCCACGCCCCGCTGGACGACCCGCAGCAGGCGCCGGAGGGCTTCGAGGTCAAGGGCAACGCCGACTCGATGCTCTACCACGTGCCCGGCTCGTCGTCGTACGACCGGACGGTGGCCGAGGTGTGGTTCGCGAGCGCCGAGGCCGCCGAGGCCGCCGGGTTCGCGAAGCCCGGCTCCTCGCGCGGGGACGCCGGGGAGTCCTGATCACTGCGCTGGACCCCACCGGGCCCGCCGTCCCTCCGGACGGCGGGCCCGGCCCCGTTCCGGGTCGCGCGCCCG
>DATCMN010000099.1:0-4181 GCA_036563405.1 Naasia sp.
ACCGGGCACGGACTGCGAGACTGGGCGCGCTGCATCATCGACGGGGAAGAGGGACCAGCCGCATGGGTGTGACGGACGGGAATCCGCGGCGCGCTGCGGGCGCAGTGCGAGCGGCTGTGGGCTGGACGGTGCGCCGGGCGGCCCCGCGATCCATGTCCGCGCTCACCGACCTGGGGTCGGCGCGCGACGAGTTCGGCGACGTGTCGGCGCACCTCCGCGCCCTGACCGACCGCGTGAGCGAACTGGAGGAGGCCGTGGTGCTGCTGCGGGAGGAGATCGACGAGACCCGGCGTGACGGGCGGCGGGTGGCCGAGCTCTACGACCTGGTGTTCGAGCGGCTGGGTGCGCCCGCGTCTCCTCCGCAGCAGCCGGGTGCCGAACGGGGCCTGCCGGCTGCTCCTCCTCAGGCCTGACGGACGTCGATCACCTGTCCGGTGATCGACGAGGACAGCACGTCCACCGTCCGCTCGGCGACCTTCTCGGGGGTGAGGAGGGTGCCGTCGGGCTCGTCGCCGAACGCCCGCTCGCGCATGGGGGTCCGGGTGCGCTGCGGATTGATGCAGTTGACCCGCACGCCCGCGTCCGACCATTCCTCGGAAAGCGCCTGGGTGAGGTTCACGATCGCCGACTTGCACGCCGAGTAGAGGCTGTATCCGGCGCGCCCGCGCGTGTAGCTGCTGGAGGTGAAGAACATGAGCTGGCCCTGCGAGCGCACCAGGTGCGGGTACGCCTCCTGCGCCACGATGATCGGCCCGTGCAGGTCGATGTCGATGATGCGCCGGACGCTGACCGCGTCCACATCCATCAGCGGACTGATGTCGAGGACCGCCGCTGCGTTCACGACGAAGTCGACGCGGCCCGTCGCCGCCGCGGCATGGGCGAGGGCGTCTGCCACCTGCTCGCGATGCTCCACGTGGGTTCCGGTGGTGGCGCGGCTGAAGGAGAACACCCGGGCGCCGTATCGGGACGCCAGTTCGCACACGCTGGCGCCGATGCCCTGGCTGCCGCCGAACACCACGACGGTGCTGCCCGCGAGAGCCCTGAAGCGCGTCGCGTCGCCGAGGACCTCGATCGGCCCCGTCCGCAGCTGGAAGATCTTGTCCGCCACCGAGATGTCGACCGGCTCGGTGATCTTCATGTTCTCCTCGGCGCCCCGCACCACCGCGATCGGCACGTGGGGGAGGTACCGGAGGACGACTGTGCAATCGTCGGTGGCGGTGAACCCGGGGTCGGCCGCCGCCAGCTCGTAGGCCCGCCGGATCACGGAGAGCCGGAAAGCCTGCGGGGTCTGGCCGCGGCGCAGGCTGGATCGCTGGGGGACGTCGCGGATGAACTCGCGGCCGTCGTCGTCCGTCGAGACCTCGATGATGGTGTCGGCGGAGGCTATCGCCGTGTCGACGGCATCGTAGGAGTCGAGCGCCTCCACGCACTCGCGCACGATCCTGTCGTCGAGGAAGGGCCGCACCGCATCGTGGATCAGGACCTTGGCCTCTTCCGGGCCGAGGGAGGCGAGGGCTCGCGCCGTCGACTCGTTCCGGGTGCTCCCGCCCTTGCGGACGGCGCTGAGCTTGGGGAACCTGCCGGACGCCCGCAGAGCGTCGATCTCGCCGAGGTGGTGCTCCTCCATCATCACGATGATCTCGTCGACATCCGGCGACGACTCCAGCGCCTCGATCGTGTGCTCCACGATGGGCTTGCCGGCGATCCGCAGGAGCTGCTTCGGCACCGAAGCTCCCATCCGGGCCCCCACGCCGCCGGCGAGGACGATGGCCACGCAGCGCAGGGAGCGAGGATCGGTGGACGGCACCGTTCACCTTCCGTTCAGGAGCTGTTCACACACACTACCCGAGCGGGTGCGTCCCTCCTGATCGGATCGGTGATTCAGGCGGTACGGGGGCGTCAGTCGCGGAGCCCGCGCCGCCAGCTGAGTTCCTGCGCAGCCTTGACCGAGCAGATCACGAGGAGCATCCAGCTGTACTCGACCAGTATCGCGCTCTCGGCTGCGCCGGTCAGACCGAGGGCGACGAGGATGAGCGCCGACCAGACGTGGGCCACATTGCGGCGTGTGCCCGCCACCAGCCATGCGCGCACCAGCGCGAGTCCGAGGAGCACCGCGAACAGTGCGGCGCCGACCAGCCCGGCCTGGAACCAGGTGTCGACGAAGGCGTTGAGCGCGGACGTCGGGACCCTGTCGTTGATCGTCCGCAGAGCGGCGAAGGGCAGCAGTTCGGGCCGCCAGGAGCCCACCCAGCCGAACCCCTCCAGAGGGTTGACCGGCATCAGGAAGCTGATGCTCCGCCACAGTGCGAATCGCACGCCCAGCTCCTCGTTCGCGCCCACGAGGTCCACGAGCCGCGTGCGGAAGACGTAGGCGACGAGCACGGCGACGAAGGCCGACCCGAGTGTCACGGCTTGGACGACGGGACGCCGCTCGGCGGCCGTCCGCCGGATGCCGTGCAGGGCGAGTGCCAGGAGCCCCACCATGGCGGCGACGCCCAGCGCCACCGGGGAGTTGGTCAGGAGGAGGGCGATAGCCGCCAGAAGGATCGACGCCTGCGCGGCGCTCCTCCGCACGGAGCGGGTGGCGAGCTCGACGGCGAAGGTGATCAGTGCGATCACCGCGAGCAGGCCCATCATGTTGCGGCTCCCGGCGAGCCCCTGGATCGGGCCCCCGGCCGCCAGGTTGCCCTGCATCCCGAGGAAGCGGATGGGCAGGTCGAGCAGGAGCCCGGAGAGGACCTCCAGGGCCAGCGAGAGCACCAGGAACACGCGGAGGACGTCCCCGAACGCGCGGACGATCTGGATCAGATCGCGGGCCAGCGCCACGAACACCGCGAGGAACGCGACGGTGAGCTGGTAGGCGATCCCGCTCAGCGTGGCCCACTGGTACTCGCTCCAGAGGAGGCTGAGCGCGCACCAGCCCAGGAAGAGCAGCAGGGAGATCGGGAGGACGCCGTGCCACTCCAGATCCTTCGACCGTGCCGCGAGCGCGATTCCCGCGAGGACTACGAGGCCGGCGAGGATCGCGTTGTAGCCCGGCCAGCCGATGGTCGCCCGGATGGCGTGGGTGAACACGAGAGCCCCGATCGTCGCAGTCGACAGCGTCGCGGCGAAGTGGGAGGAGCCGGCCAGGTCCGCCGCCGGAGCGGGCAGTCGGAACCGGGACTCGCGCATGAGGCCCACGGTAGTCGGCCTCCGCGTCCGGCAGCCGCCCGGGCCCGCGCCGCGCCGGAGCGCGCATCCGGCTGGCCGGTGCACAGATCTCCCGCCCGGCACGGCCCCGCAACGACGGCCGGAACGCGCCGGTGCTATACCGTGAGCGGGATGTCCGAGGCCCAGCAGACGACGGTGGCGCCCCGTGCGCGACGCCGGTGGCCGTGGGTCCTGCTCGCCGTCGCCGTCGTCGGCGTCCTCCTCTCCGTCGCCGTGGCCCTCCTCGTCCGTGACGCTCTGACCGCCCGCGACTCCCTCCAGCGGGCCCAGTCCATCGTCCGGGAGCTGCGCTCGTCGCTGACCGATGCGCCGGACACCGCGCCGGGCCTCGCCGACGACCTGGTGGCGGAGACGGCGACCGCGCGGCGATCCACCAGCGGGTGGCTCTGGCGAGCCGGAGAAGTGGTGCCCGTGCTCGGGCGCAACCTCATCATCGTGCGGGAGCTCGCCGCCCAGGTGGACACCGTGGCCGCCGACGCGATCCGGCCACTCGTCGACGCCGGAGCGGGCGACCTCGTCGAGACGCTCCGCCCGGTGGACGGGGCGATAGACGTCGCGGCGCTCGCCGCGGTCTCCGCCACCCTCGACGATGCCTCGGCAGTGGTGACGGGCGCGGAGGAGCGGGTGCGGGAGCTCGATACCGAGGGCACCCTCGGGCAGGTCGCCGAAGCGCACGGGACTCTCGCCGGCCTGCTCGGTGAGGCGGCACCCCAACTCCGGTCCGCGTCCGCCGCGGCCCGGCTCCTGCCCTCGATGCTCGGCTCCGAGGGGCCCCGGAACTACCTCCTGATGTTCCAGAACCCGGCGGAGGCCCGCTCCCTCGGCGGCAACCCCGCCTCGATGATCCTGCTCACCGCCGACGCGGGACGGCTGAGCATCACCGGGCAGGCCTCGAGCACGGAGTTCCCGCGCAACGGCGAGCCCCCGATCCCGCTCGACCCGGGACTGGCGACCGTGTACTACCCGAT
>DATCMN010000114.1:0-5723 GCA_036563405.1 Naasia sp.
GACTCCCTGCCCGCGGGCACGACGCCGGTGGACGAGGTCACCTGGGCGATCGTGGAAGGCGAGCCGGCCACCCTGAACCCGGCCGCCTCCGCGAACCTCATCATCCCGAACCTCTGCGACAACCTGCTGTCGCTGCAGCCCGACTTCTCGGTCGAGCCCGGCATCGCCGAGAGCGCCGAGTTCGTCGACCCGGTCACCTTCGTCATCACGCTGCGGGACGACGTGACCTTCTGGGACGGCACCCCGCTGACCGCCGACGACGTCGTGTACAGCCTCCAGCAGAACACCACCCCCGCCTCGCAGTGGTACGGGGCGTTCGTGCTCGTCGCCCCCGACGGCATCCAGGCCACCGGCCCCAACGAGGTCACGGTCTCCTTCCTCGCCCCCGACTCGACCTTCCGGGACGCACTCGCCGGGCAGGGCGGCGTCGTGATGCAGAAGGCGTTCGGCGAGCAGGTCGGCGAGGCGCTCGGCACCCCCGACGGCGGCCTCATGTGCACCGGGCCCTTCGAGCTCGCCGAGGGCGGCTGGACTCCGGGCAGCGAGATCGTGACCACCGCCAACGAGGACTACTGGGGCGGGGCACCCCTGGTCGGCACCCTCCGGTACACGTTCGTCTCCGACGGGTCCACCCTGGCGACTGCGCTCACCGAGGGCGAGATCGACGGGGCCATCAACGTGCCGCCGAGCTCGCGGGCCGCGTTCGAAGGCGACGGGGCCGGCACGCTGACCATCGGATCCTCCACCGCGTCCTACAGCTTCGGCCCGGCCTCCGCCACCAGCGCGGCCGCCAACCCGAAGATCCGGCAGGCGCTCAGCCTCGCCATCGACCGCCAGCAGTACCTCGAGACCGTCGTCAACGGCCTCGGCTACGTGCAGAAGACCATCGTCCCGGAGTTCTCCTTCCAATCCATGGAGGAGGGCGACACCTATCAGGCGGGCTACGACGCGCTGGCCGAGCCGGAGGTCGACATCGAGGCCGCCAAGGAACTCGTCGAGGAGAGCGGGGAGGACGTCAGCGTGCCGCTCGTCGTCGCGGTCCCGGCCGGTGCCAAGGAGTTCCAGCAGACGGCGGCGATCATGCAGAGCGCCGGGAAGCAGATCGGCCTCACCATCGAGATCAACGAGATGCAGGCCTCGGACTTCGGGGCGCTGTTCTACGACCCGACCCAGCGGGAGGGCGTCGACTTCATCGCCACCCAGGGCTACCTGGAGACGCCCGGCGTCCTCGGCTACCCGTCGCTGTTCATGCTCCCCCCGGACAGAGGCGGCATCTTCAACTGGAGCGGCTACGACAACCCCGAGGTCACCGAGCACCTGACGGCGGCCCGGAACGCGACGGACGCCAAGACCGCGGCGGAGGAGTTCGTGGCGGCGCAGGAGATCTTCGGCCCGGACATGCTGCAGGTCACCCTGGCCGGCACGTACCAGCTGTCCTACCTGAGCGACGAGCTGACCGGCATGACCACGTCGATCGCCACCTACAGCAGCCCCTGGGCGCTGCGCCTCAGCGGCAAGTAGCCGGACCGCACCACCCGCCGGAGTCGCCGGGCCCTCGGGGTCCGGCGGCTCCGCCGGCCGAGACCTGTCGCAACCGAGGATCGGGGAGGAGACTTCGCCACGATGACGCCCATCACACGGACCATGCTCGGACGGCTCGGCGGCCTCCTGCTGACCCTGTTCCTCGCGAGCGTCGCCATCTTCTCCACGGTGCTGCTGACCGGCGACCCGATCGCCACCCTCGCCGGCGGTGCCAAGCCGACGCCGGAGCTGATCGTCCAGATCCGCGAGGAGTACCACCTCGACGACCCGGTGTGGCTGCGCTACTGGCAGTGGCTGAGCGCCGCCGTGCAGGGCGACTTCGGCCGCTCCTTCGTCTACCGGACCGATGTGATGACGCTCATCGCGCCACGGTTCGGCGTCACGCTGCAGCTCGTGCTGCTCACCGTCGCGATCATCCTGGTGTTCGGCGTCGGGTCCGGCATCCTCGCCGCGACGCGGGGCCGGGTCGTCGACCGCACGGTCTCCGTCCTCACCTCGCTGGGCATGGCCCTCCCGACGTTCGTCGTGGCGATCCTGCTGATCTGGATCTTCGCCAAGTCGCTCGGCTGGTTCCCGGTGTACGGGCAGGGCGACGACGGCTGGGACCGACTATGGCATCTCCTCCTCCCGGCGATCTCCCTGGCCGTGCTGTTCATCGCCTACATCAGCCGGATCACCCGCAGCTCGCTGGTGGCCCAGCTGCACTCGGAGCACGTCGACACCGCCCGGGTGCGCGGCATCCCCCGCGGCCGGATCTTCCGCGCCCACGTGTTCCGCAACGCCGCGCCGCAGATCCTCGCCATCTCCGGCACCACCGTCGCCGGCCTCTTCGCGGCGTCCGCGATCGCCGAGGTCGCCTTCGGGCTGGGCGGCATCGGGGCGCTGCTCGTGCAGGCGGCCGCCCGCGCCGACCTGCCCGTCGTGCAGATCGTGTCGCTGCTGCTCGTGACGGTCTTCGTGGTGCTCAACGCGGTCGCGGACCTCGTGAGCATGCTCATCGACCCCTCCAGCGTCTCCGCCGGGGTCCGCTCGTGAGCGTCGCGCAGCTCGCCCAGGGCCGGGTCCCCGTAGCAGCGAGGAGTGCCGCGACGCGGGACTGGCTGTCGGTGAGTGCGCTCGTCGTGCTCGCCCTGACCGTGCTGGGCGCCCTGGTGGGTCCTCTCCTCACCCCCTTCGACCCGCTCGAGCTGTACGTCGGCCCGGTGAACGGCGCACCCAGTGCCACCCACCCGTTCGGCACCGACGACCTCGGCCGGGACATCCTGTCGCGCGTGCTCGCCGGCGCCCAGGCGAGCGTATTCTCGCCCCTCGCGGTGGTGTTCCTGTCCACGGCGATGGGAGTGACGCTCGCCCTGCTGGGCGCGTGGTTCGGCGGCTGGGTGAGCGGAGTGATCGCCCGAGTGGTCGACGTGATCTTCGCGATCCCCGGCCTCGTCGTCGCCGTCCTCTCGGTGGCGCTGTTCGGCAAGGGGCTGGTCGCCCCCGTGATCGCCCTCTCGATCGCCTACATCCCGATCGTCGCGAGGCTCTCCCAGACTGCCGCGTCTCGGGAGCTCGGCAAGCCGTACATCGCGGCCCTCCGGGTGCAGGGGGTGTCGAGCCTCGCCATCTGCTTTCGGCACCTCGTGCCCGCCCTCCTGCCCATCGTCGCGGCGCAGATGGCCGTCGGCTTCGGCTACGCGATGCTCGACCTCGCCGCCATCTCGTTCCTCGGCCTCGGCCAGCAGCCGCCCGCACCGGACTGGGGGTCGATGATCGCGACGGGACAGGCGGGCATCCTCGCCGGCGCCCCGGAGCAGTCCGTGTTCCCGGCGATCCTGGTCGTCGTCACCGTGCTCGCCGTCGGGATCCTCGGCGCACGCGTCACGACCTGGGCGGAGGCGAAGGAGCGATGACCGATTCCGTCCTCGAGATCGCGGATCTCGACATCTTCGCCCCGGGGCCGCGACAGCTCGTCTTCGGCAGCACGCTGTCCGTGGGCCGTGGCGAGGCGGTCGGGCTCGTCGGCGAGTCGGGCTCCGGCAAGACGCTCACGGTGCGCGCGATCGCCGGCCTTCTGCCGGACGGCTTCACGACGGCGGGCACGATCCGGATCGACGGCCAGGACCTCGGCACGATGAGCCCCCGGGCGCTGCGGGAGCTGCGCGCGCGCCGCATCGGGATGGTCTTCCAGACCCCCCGCGCGCACCTGAACCCGCTCCGCACCATCGGCGACTTCCTCACCGAGGCGCTGCGCCACGTCGGCGGCGTCGCCGCGATCGAAGCGGACAGGCGCGCGCGGGAGCTGCTCGACGAGGTCGGCATCCCCGACCCGGGCCGGCGGATGCGCCAGCACCCCGCTGAGCTGTCCGGCGGGCTGCTGCAGCGCGTGATGATCGCCGCAACCCTCGCGATGGATCCCGACATCCTCCTCGCCGACGAGATCACCACGGCACTCGATGTCACCACCCAGGAGGAGGTGATGGCGGTGATCGCGGACCTCCGCGCGCACCGGGACCTCTCCCTCCTCTTCATCACGCACGACCTGGCCCTGGCCGCGGCGGTGTGCGACACGGTGAACGTGATGCAGCACGGACGCATCGTGGAGACGCTCCGTGCCGCCACCATGCGCGAGGACGCGACGGACGAGTACACCCGGACCCTGATGTCGGCCGCCCTCGACGAGGCGCCGCCCATCGAGGCCCTGGAGACCGCATCGCAGCCGATCCTCGAGATCGCCGGCCTGAAGAAGAGCTACTCGGTGCGCGGCGCCCGCGGCGGCCGGGAGACCCTGGTGGCCGTCGACGGCGTCACCTTCGACCTGCCGTCGGGCGGATCGCTCGGAATCGTGGGCGAGTCCGGCTCCGGCAAGTCGACGACCGCGCGGATCCTGCTCGGACTCGAGCGCGCGGACGACGGCACGGTCACGGTCGACGGGCAGGACTGGAGTTCACCCGCCCGCACCGGCCGGGACCGTCGCCGGCGGGCGAAGATCGCACAGATGGTGTTCCAGGACCCCTACCAGTCGCTCGACCGGCGGCATACCGTGCGGCAGTGCCTCGTCGAGGCGATCCGCGTCCACCGCCCGAAGGATGCGCGCTCGACGGTCGACGCCCGGGTCGCCGAGCTCCTCGCCCAAGTGCGGCTCGACCCGGACCTGCTCGACGTCCGTCCCCGCTCGCTGTCCGGCGGGCAGCGACAGCGGGTCGCGATCGCCCGCGCCCTCGCCGCCGACCCGTCGATGCTGGTCCTCGACGAGGCGGTCTCCGCGCTCGATGTGACCACCCGGGTCGAGATCCTCACACTCCTCGACGGCATCCGCCGGGACACCGGCGTGGCGCTCCTGATGATCACCCACGACCTGACGGTCATCCGGCGCCTCTGCGACCAGGTCGTCGTGATGCGTAACGGCCGGATCGAGGAGCGCGGCACCGCCGCCGACATCCTCGACCACCCGACGGCCGAGTACACCCGGCTGCTGCTGGAGTCGATCCCGCGTGAGGGGTGGACACCGCGCCGGCGCCGGCTCGGCCGCACCGCCTCCCTGCAGGTCGACACCCGCAGCGTCATCGTCCGCAAGTGATCCGAGGAGACCCCGACATGTCCGCACCGCTGATGGACCCCGCATTCGAGTTCTGCTTCGAGCTGCGCTGCCGCGTCGAGGACCCGATCCCGCTGGGTGGCGGGACGCCCGGCGAGGGCCTGCACTTCGCGCAGGTCTCAGGCGGCACCTTCGACGGGCCGAAGCTGCGCGGCACCATCCGCGACAGCGGGGGCGACTGGTGGAACGGCCGAGGCCTCACCGTGACGCTCGACGCCCGCTACGTGATCGAGGCGGAGGTGACCGACGGCACCGCCGGCGTCGAGGTCGTGAACCGCGGCATCTGGCGGACGGAGCCCGCGACCTTCGAGCGGATGCTGGCGGGCGAGCCGGTCTCCGAGGAGGAGCTCTACTACCGGACGGCCTTCACCTTCCGCACCGAGCACCCCGAGCTGCAGTGGCTGACCGAGTCGCAGTTCGTCGGCTACGCACGGGCGGAACCGGGCCACGTCGTCCTCCGCGTGTTCCGGCTGCTCTGAGCTCCGCCTCCTTCCGCATCCCCGCCCACAGCCTGCGGCCCCACAGCTCCCCGAAAGGCGAGACCCCATGACCGAACCCGCCGACCTCGTCCTCCGGAACGGCCGCGTCTTCGACGGGAAGG
>DATCMN010000120.1:0-5943 GCA_036563405.1 Naasia sp.
TCTTCCCCGAGTACACCGGGAACCTGCTGCAGTTCTACAACGAGGACACCGAGGCGACCGAGTCGAACGAGGTCTACGCCGAGCTGCAGGAGGCCCTGCCGGAGGAGCTCGCGGTGCTCGAGCAGTCGCCCGCGACGGACCAGGACTCCTACAACGTGACGAGCGCCTTCGCGGAGCAGTACGGGCTGGAGAGCATCGGCGACCTGGCGAGCGTGGATGAGGCGCTGACCCTCGGCGGCGCGCCCGAGCTCGAGGAGCGTCCGTACGGACCGACCGGTCTGCAGGAGGTCTACGACGTGGAGGTCGGCTTCCAGGCGACGGGAGACACGACGGTGGACGCCCTGGTGGCGGGCACGATCAACATCGCCAACGTCTACAGCGCGGACCCGCGCATCCAGTCGGCGGACCTCGTCACGCTCGACGATCCGGAGGGCCTGTTCCTCGCCTCGAACGTGGTGCCGCTCGTCAACGCCGACCTGGCGGACGAGCTGGCCGAGGTGCTCGACCCGATCAGTGCGGCGCTCACGCCCGAGGGCCTCGTGGCTCTCAACGTGCTGAGCCAGGACGAGCAGCAGAACCCGGACGAGATCGCGACGGACTGGCTGACCGAGAACGGCTTCCTGGACTAGCCGCTAGTCCCGCTCAGCGGGACTGGGTGAAGGAGCCTTGCCCGGTCCGGCCGCCCTCGCGTCAGAGTCGGCGGCCGGACCGGGCACACGCGAACTGCCCCGTTCTGCTGCCTTCTCGGTCGAATCGGCAGCAGAACCGGGCGACTCGGCGTGCTCCATGTGGCGCCGCTCGAGGCGGCCGAGGATCACCCGGGCGAGCAGGGCCGCCAGCAGGAACAGCACGATCACGCCGACGAAGAGGTAGCCGGCGTAGTGCAGCTGGTCGGAGACCTGGCGATAGCCCTCTGCCGCCGCGGCGGCCACAGAGACGTACGCGAACGCCCACAGCACGCAGGCGGGCACGGTCCAGGCCATGAAGCGGCGGTAGCGCATCGGGCTCATCCCCACCGTGAGCGGGATCAGGGCGTGCAGCACGGGCAGGAAACGGCTGATGAACACCGCCGGGCCGCCGCGCCGCGCCAGGTAGCGCTCCGCCCGCGCCCAGTTCGCCTCGCCGAGCCGAGCGCCCAGCCGCGAGCGCCGCAGCCGGGGGCCGAAGAACCGGCCGAGCGCGAAACCGACGCTCTCGCCGCCGAGCGAGCCGACGATGACCGCGAGCAGGAGCGTCCAGTACTGCAGCGGCCCGGACACCGCCGTCCCCGCGACGATCACGATGGTGTCGCCGGGCACCACGAGGCCGATGAGGATCGACGTCTCGAGGAACATCGCGACACCCGCGAGCACTGTCCGGACGACGGGGTCGACGGCGGTCACCGTCGCCAGGATCCAGTCGAGGACCTCGTTCACGGAAGCGACACTAGTGACTGCAGCCGCGTGGGGGCGGGGAGTCAGCCGCTCGGAGGACCGGAATCAGTCGAGCGGACGACGGAGCGCGTCGAGCCGCCGCCGCCAGAGCGCCAGGCGGCCGGGCAGCTCCGCTGTCGCCGGGCCGTCGATCCAGCCCGTGACGATCCGGATCCCGTGCAGCGCGTTGAGTGCCCACACCTCGGTGCCGTCGAGTTCAGCCGGCGTGACGTGCTCGCACACGATCTCCACCCCGAGGGCGCTGGCGGCCGTCACGAGCGCGCGTTCCGCGACGCCGTCCACCCGGGGGAGGTCGTCGGGAGGGAGGCAGAGCAGGGCTCCCCGCCACCAGACGATGCAGGTGCTGGCGCCCTCGACGACGTAGCCCTCGGGCGAGGTCAGGACCGCCTCATCCGCACCGGCCGCCTGCGCTTCCGCGCGCAGCGTGGCGAGGGCCTCCAGGTCGGGACCTTTCACTTCCGGGGCCGTGCGGGGATCCCGGTCGGCGGTGGCGAGGACGAGCGACACTGACAGTTCCGGCGCGGGCCGCAGCAGCAGCCGCAGCTCGCCGTCCCCCTCGTCGGTGAGCACCTGCTCGAGCCGGGGGAACCAGATGCCGGCGCGGGGGAGAGCCTCGATTGCAGCGTCCCAGAAGTCCTCGGCGTCGTGCGCCGTCCGGAGGAAGCGCTCACGGTGCGCGTGCAGGGCCAGCGCGCGGCCGTCCTCCAGCAGGAAGGAGTCGGCGACAGTCCGGTGCCGCCAGGGACGCGGGTCCGAATCCGTAACCAGGCGTCCGTCCCGCCAGACGAGCACGCCGGTGCCGACGGTCTCCATGGCCCCCAGCCTAGGCCGCAGTCGCCGACGGGTAGTCTGTACGCCGGCGCTCGCGGCGCCGATCATGCGAAGAGAGTCCCGTGGTATCTCCCTCACCCTTCTCCGACACCGACGTGCGCACCTTCGAGCGGCTGCAGGCGAAATGGCTGCCCATCTGGGATGAGCTGAAGCCGTTCTCCACCTCGGACCCCGACGACAAGCGTCCCCGCAAGTACGTGCTCGACATGTTCCCCTACCCCTCCGGGGACCTGCACATGGGGCACGCGGAGGCGTACGCCCTCGGCGACGTGATCGCGCGTTACTGGCGCCAGCAGGGCTTCAACGTGCTGCACCCGATCGGCTGGGACTCCTTCGGCCTGCCCGCCGAGAACGCCGCCATCAAGCGCGGCGCGAACCCGGTGCAGTGGACCTACGACAACATCGAGCAGCAGCGCGAGTCGATGCGCCGCTACGCGCCGTCCTTCGACTGGGACCGCGTGCTGCACACCAGCGATCCTGGCTACTACAAGTGGAACCAGTGGCTGTTCCTCAAGATGTACGAGCGCGGGCTCGCCTACCGCAAGGACAGCTGGGTCAACTGGGACCCGGTGGACCAGACGGTGCTCG
The DNA here is from genome assembly GCA_036563405.1 of Naasia sp. Taxonomy (GTDB): domain Bacteria; phylum Actinomycetota; class Actinomycetes; order Actinomycetales; family Microbacteriaceae; genus Naasia. The sequence goes on from DATCMN010000120.1 coordinate 2,853, forward strand.
CCAACGAGCAGGTGCTGCCGGACGGCACGTCGGAGCGCTCCGGCGCGCTGGTGGTGAAGAAGAAGCTCACCCAGTGGTATTTCCGGATCACCGCGTACGCGGACCGGCTGCTCGACGACCTCAACCAGCTCGAGGGCTCCTGGCCGTCCAAGGTGCTGTCGATGCAGCGCAACTGGATCGGCCGCTCCACCGGCGCGGATGTCGACTTCGCGGTCGAGGGCTGGGATCGGAAGATCACGGTGTACACGACCCGGCCGGACACCCTGTACGGCGCGACCTACATGGTCGTCGCACCCGACTCCGACCTGGCGGCCGACCTGGTGGCCGACGCACCCGCCGATGTGCGGGAGGCGTTCGAGGCGTACCTGCAGCAGACGCAGCGCTCCAGCGAGATCGAGCGCCTGTCCGCGGACCGGCCGAAGACCGGCGTCTTCACCGGCCGCTACGGCGTCAACCCGATCAACGGCGAGCGCCTGCCGATCTGGGCGGCCGACTACGTGCTGAGCGACTACGGCCAGGGCGCCATCATGGCGGTTCCCGCGCACGACCAGCGCGACCTCGACTTCGCGCGCGCCTTCGACCTCCCCGTCCGGGTCGTCGTCGACACCACCCAGCCGGTGACCGGCGCCATCCGGGTCGTCCCCGCCGAGGGCACCCTGCCGGAGCTCGACGACATGGACCCGTTGGTCACCGGAACCGCCCTCACCGGCGACGGCCGCCTCATCAACTCGGGGCAGTTCGACGGGCTCAGCAAGGCCAACGCCATCAGCCGCGTGACGGCCTTCCTCGAGCAGCAGGGTCTCGGTCGCCCCGCGAAGAACTACCGGCTGCGCGACTGGCTGATCTCCCGCCAGCGCTACTGGGGCACGCCCATCCCGATCCTCTACGACGAGGACGGCACCGAGATCCCCGTGCCGCTCGACCAGCTGCCCGTGCAGCTGCCGCCGACCGAGGGGCTCGACCTCAAGCCGAAGGGCGTCTCTCCGCTGGCCGCCGCCGGCGACTGGGTGCACACCACCACACCGGACGGCCGGCCGGCGCGTCGCGACTCGGACACGATGGACACCTTCGTGGACAGCTCGTGGTACTTCCTCCGCTTCCTCTCGCCGAACGACGACACCCAGCCGTTCGATGTGAAGGAGGTCGAGAAGTGGGCTCCCGTCGACCAGTACGTCGGCGGCGTGACCCACGCGATCCTGCACCTGCTCTACGCCAGGTTCATCACCAAGGTCCTGTTCGACATGGGCTACGTGAGCTTCACCGAGCCGTTCAGCGCGCTCCTCAACCAGGGCATGGTCCAGATGGACGGCGCCGCGATGAGCAAGTCGAAGGGCAACCTGGTCCGCCTGTCCGAGCAGCTCGACGAGTTCGGCGTGGACGCCGTGCGCCTCACCATGGCGTTCGCCGGCCCGCCGGAGGACGACATCGACTGGAAGGACGTCTCGCCCGCCGGGTCGGCGAAGTTCCTGGCGCGCGCCCTGCGCCTCGCCCAGGACGTCACGAGCGCCCCCGACGTGGTGTGGAAGACGGGCGACGAATCGCTCCGCCGGGTCACCCACCGGTTCCTCGCCGACGCTCCCGGCCTCGTCGAAGCCTTCAAATTCAACGTGGTCGTCGCCCGGATCATGGAGCTCGTCAACGCCGTCCGCAAGGCGATCGACTCCGGCCCCGGCCCCGGCGCCGGGGATGCCGCCGTCCGCGAGGCGACTGAGACGGTGGCGCTCGCCCTCAGCCTCTTCGCGCCGTACACGGCGGAGGAGATGTGGGAAGTGCTCGGCTACGCGCCCTCGGTCGCCCTGCACGGATGGCGCAAGGCGGACCCGACCCTGCTCGTCGCCGAGAGCGTCACCGCGATCCTCCAGGTGGATGGCAAGGTGCGCGGCCGGATCGACGTGTCGCCGAAGATCGCGGGCGACGAGTTGGAGGCGCTGGCGCGCGCCGACGCCGGCGTGCAGCGCGCCATCGGCTCCCGCGAGGTAGTGAACGTGATCGTGCGGGCGCCGCGCCTCGTGAACATCGCCACTAAGGGCTGATCCCCGCAGGTCGCCGGCTAGCGGCAACCCTCTGGGCTAACGGCAACGTTCTGCGGTTGCCGTTAGGCCGGAGCGTTGCCGTTAGGGCGTGGTAGGCGGGGACCGCGGCTGTGCCCATCGTTCGCGGTCCCCTAGGCGGGGACCGCGGCTGTGCCCATCGTTCGCGGTCCCTTAGGCGGGGACCGCGAACACCACCAGGTTGTTGCGGTAGTGCCGCCCCGCGAAGTCGTAGGGCCCGTTGCAGGTGATGAGTCGCAGCTGCGCGTTCGGCACCGGTCCGTAGACGGCGTCGGTCGGGAACTCGGCCTTGGCGACGTCGACCGTGCGGTCGACGAGGAATCGGCGCTCGGACCCGTCGGACAGCGTCACGAGGATCTCCGCTCCCGGCGCCAGTTCGCGCAGCCGGGAGAAGACGCCCGCCGTCGAGGTGTCGTCGACGTGGCCGGCCAGCACCGCGGGACCCACGGCTCCGGGCACCGCGCTCCCGGTGAACCAGCCGGCGCTCGCCAAGCCGGGCGGGGGGAGGAGGACGCCGTCCGCATCCCGGACCAGGTCGACGAGTTCCGCGTCGATCCCGATGTCGGGCACGCGCACGCGGGTGGGAACCACGCCGGCGGCGGGCGGCTGTGCGGCCTCGGTGTACGCCTGCGGATCCTGTCGGACCGCCGCGGGCTCCGCCGCCGGCGCCCGGCCGGCCACCGGCTCCGCCGCAGCGGCGGGCGGCTCCGGAACATGCCAGGCCGTGTCGAACGCCACCCCCGTCACCGCAAGCGCGAGCAGCGCGCCGACCGCGAGGGTCGGTCGGCGCACCACGAGCCGGAGGGGGTCCGGGGAGGCGCGGTGGCGCGCACCCGGACCGGCGGGGAGGAGTCGCATGTCAGCTGCGGTGGCGGCTCGGCGCAGTGCGCGTGCGGCGCATCCCGACGACGGCGGTCACGGCGAGGAGGCCGACGCCGGCGGCGGCAGCGAGCAGTGCGGCGTTCGCAGTGTTCCCCGCAGCGAGTCCGCCGCCGCCCGTGGCGACGCCGCCGACCGGCGTCTCGGTGACGGCCGCGGAG
>DATCMN010000123.1:0-12494 GCA_036563405.1 Naasia sp.
ATCGGGGAGAGTGCACCGCCGGCGGAGTTCTCCGCGGCGCTCGCATCGATCGAGGCCGCGCGCATGCGGGCCGATGTCGTGCTCGAGCGCATCCCCGCTCCCACTGGTCTCGCCCCCTGGTCGGTGGCTCTGGCCGCCGAGGTGAACCCCACTCCGCACGGCGTGGATCTCGACCTCGGCACGGGCAGGCTCGTCCTCCTCTACGACGACGACGAGCCCGATGCCTGGGGCGGCCGCTTCCGCGTCGTCTGCTTCGCCCAGGCACCGCTCGAGCCGGAGATCGGAGTCGATCCCTTCCTCGCCGACGTGACCTGGTCGTGGCTCATCGACGCTCTCGACAACCGCGGCGCCCAGTACACGGCGGCGTCCGGCACCGCGACCAAGATCATCTCCACCGGATTCGGGGAGCTCGCGGCCCAGGGGGACGGCGCGAAGATCGAGCTGCGGGCGTCGTGGACGCCGCTCGAATCGGACATCTCCGCGCATGTGGAAGGCTGGGGCGAGCTGGTCTGCATGCTGGCCGGGCTTCCGCCGGTCGCCGAAGGAGTGACGATGCTATCCACCCGCCGAGCTGGACGTGGCTGAAGCCGCAGCCGAGCCCGACGTCGAGCCCGCAGCTCCGCTGCCGTCCGCGGAGCTGCTCGCGCCCGTCGACGTGACGGCCGACCGCGCCGCCTACCTGCGCGCGGTGTCGCTGATCTCCCACGGCACAGGCCCCATCGCCGTCGACGCGGAGCGCGCGAGCGGCTTCCGCTACTCGCAGCGCGCCTACCTGATCCAGGTGCACCGCCGCGGCGCCGGCACGTTCCTCTTCGACCCGCCGGCGATCGGCGAGTTCACCGAGCTGGCCGCCGCCATCCGCGGTGAGGAGTGGATCCTGCACGCCGCCAGCCAGGACCTCGCCTGCCTCCGCGAGGTGGGCCTCGACCCGGACCGCATCTTCGACACCGAGCTCGCCGCGCGCCTGCTCGGCTTCGCGCGGGTCGGATTGGCGAGCGTCGTGGAGGAGCTGCTCGGCCTGCACCTGGCGAAGGAGCACTCCGCGGCCGACTGGTCCACGAGGCCGTTGCCCGCGTCCTGGCTGAAGTACGCGGCCCTCGACGTGGAGCTGCTCGTCGACCTCCGCGACAGGATGGTCGCCCTCCTCGAAGAGAAGGGCAAGAGCAGCATCGCCCGGCAGGAGTTCCGCGCCGTGCTCGACCGGGAGACCGCGGTCCGCGCCGAGCCGTGGCGCCGCCTCTCCGGGGTGCACACCGTGAAGGGCCTCCGCGGACTCGCGGTCGCGCGGGAGCTGTGGCGCGCCCGTGACGAGCTGGCCCGCACCCTCGACGTCTCCCCCGGCCGGCTGGTGCCCGACGCGTCGCTCGTCGCCGCCGCGCGCGCACTGCCCCGGAGCAAGCGCGAGCTCGCCGCGATGCGCGACTTCTCCGGTCGCGCCAGCCGCAGCGAGATCGACCGCTGGTGGGCCGCGATCGAACTGGGGCTCACCACCGAGGACCTGCCGCAGCTGCGCGGGACCGGCGAGTCGCTTCCCCCGCCCCGCGCGTGGGCGGACCGCAATCCGGAAGCGGACCGGCGCCTCAAGGCTGCGCGGCAGGCCGTCACGACCATCGCGGAGGAGCTCGACCTGCCGATCGAGAACCTGATCACGCCCGACATCCTGCGGCGGGTGGCGTGGTCCCCGCCCGAGCCGGCGGACGCGGACACCATCGCGGACGCCCTTCGCGCCCACGGTGCCCGGGAGTGGCAGGTGGAGGCCATCGCCGAGCCGGTCGCGCAGGGCTTTGTCGTGGCCCGCCAATCGGCCGACGCGCCGGAGAGTGCCGCTTCGTAGGAAGGCTCACAGCGATTTCGGGCCCGTGCCGGCGGATGGAAGGATCGACGGCGGTCGAACATCAGGAGGCATTGTGGCCCAGGGAACCGAAGTCGTATTCATCGACGGAGTGCGCACGCCGTTCGGTCGTGCGGGCGAGAAGGGCATGTACTGGAACACCCGCGCGGACGATCTGATCGTCAAGGCGATGATCGGACTGCTCGAGCGCAACCCGTCGCTGCCGAAGGACCGGGTGGACGACGTGGCCATCGCCGCGACCACTCAGCAGGGTGACCAGGGGCTGACGCTCGGCCGCACGGCGGCGATCCTCGCCGGGCTGCCCCAGACGGTGCCCGGCTACGCCATCGACAGGATGTGCGCCGGCGCGATGACGAGCGTGACCACCACCGCGGGCGCGATCGCCTTCGGCGCGTACGACGTCGCGATCGCCGGCGGCGTCGAGCACATGGGCCGGCACCCGATGGGCTTCGACGCCGACCCGAACCCGCGGTTCCTCGCGGAGAAGCTCGTCGCGGAGGACGCCCTCAACATGGGCAAGACCGCGGAGCGGATCCACGACCGCTTCCCGGAGCTCACCAAGGAGCGCAGCGACAGGTTCGCGATGCGCTCGCAGCAGAAGCTCGCGCAGGCGTACGCGGACGGCCACATCCAGAAGGACCTGGTGCCCGTCGCGCTCCGCGGCGAGCAGGGCTGGGGGCTCGCCGACAGCGACGAGGGCATGCGCCCGCAGACCACCATGGACGGGCTGGCGACGCTCAAGACGCCGTTCCGTCCGCACGGCCGGGTGACCGCCGGCAACGCGTCGCCGCTGACCGACGGCGCCACTGTGGCGCTGATGGCGAGCAAGGCCGCCGCCAAGGAGCTCGGCCTGACCCCGAAGATGAAGCTGGTCGCGTTCGCCTTCGCCGGCGTCGCCCCGGAGATCATGGGCATCGGCCCCATCCCGTCGACCGAGAAGGCCCTCAAGCAGGCCGGCATCGGCATCGACGACATCGGCCTGTTCGAGCTGAACGAGGCGTTCGCCGTCCAGGTGCTCTCCCTCCTCGACCACTTCGGGGTCGACGACGACGACCCGCGGGTCAACCGGTGGGGCGGGGCGATCGCCGTCGGGCACCCGCTCGCCGCATCCGGCGTACGCCTGATGCTGCAGCTCGCCCGCCAGTTCGAGCTCCACCCGGAGGTCCGGTACGGCCTCACCGCGATGTGCGTCGGCCTCGGCCAGGGCGGCAGCGTGATCTGGGAGAACCCGAACTGGAACGGCAAGAAGTGGGACAGCGGCCAGCTCGGCAAGGAAGCCAAGGAGCTCGCCACGGACAAGAAGAAGGCCGGCAAATGACCGACTACTCCACCGTCGACTTCAGCGACCTCGAGGCGATGTCCGCCGACGAGGTGGTGACGCGCGCCTACGCGCGGGACGTCCGCCTCGGAAGCGGCAAGGTGCTCGCGCTCGTCACCCTCGACAACGGTCGCGACCACACCCGCCCGAACACGCTCGGACCGGTCACGCTCCTCGAGCTCGGGCGCGTGTTCGACGAGCTCGCGGAGCGGGCCTTCCGCAAGGAGATCGACGCTGTCGGCCTGGTCGGCAAGCCGTTCATCCTCGCGGCGGGCGCCGACCTCAGCAAGGTGGGCGAGATCCCGTCGAAGGAGGTCGCCAAGAAGCTCGCTCAACTCGGCCACCACGTGCTGGGCAAGCAGTCGACGCTGGGTGTGCCCTCCTTCGTGTTCATCAACGGGCTCGCGCTCGGCGGCGGGCTCGAGATCGGGCTCAACGCCGACTACCGCACGATCGACGCGGCGGCGCCGGCCATCGCGCTGCCCGAGGTCTTCCTCGGCATCATCCCCGGCTGGGGCGGCGCCTACCTGCTGCCCAACCTGATCGGCATCGAGAACGCCCTCAAGGTCGTCATCGAGAACCCGCTGAAGCAGAACCGGATGCTGAAGGCCGCCCAGGCGCTCGAGCTCGGAATCGCCGACGCGATGTTCCCCTCCGCCAACTTCCTCGAGGACTCGCTGCGCTGGGCGGACGGTGTGCTCACCGGCAGGGTCAAGGTCAAGCGGCCGAACGAGCCCGGCAAGCTGGAGCGCCTCGCCAAGTGGGACGTGGCCGTGGGCATCGCACGGAAGAGCCTCGAGTCGAAGATCGGCACCGTTCCGAAGTCGCCCTACGCGGCGCTCGACCTGCTCAAGGCCGCGAAGAGCGGCACCAAGGCCGACGGGTTCGCGCGCGAGGACGACGTGCTCGCCGAGCTCATCGCGGGCGACCAGTTCCAGGCCAGCATCTACGCCTTCAACCTGGTGCAGAAGCGCGCCAAGCGCCCCGCGGGCGCGCCGGACAAGACGCTCGCCCGTCCGGTCACGAAGGTCGGCGTCCTCGGCGCCGGCCTGATGGCCAGCCAGTTCGCGCTCCTGTTCCTCCGCCGCCTGCAGGTGCCGGTGGTCATCACCGACCTGGATCAGACACGGGTGGACAAGGGGCTCTCCTACATCCGCGGCGAGATCGCCAAGCTGCAGGACAAGGGCCGCATCGACGCCGACGAGGCGAACCGGCTGAACGCCCTCCTCACCGGCACCACCGACCGCGCCGACTTCGCCGGCTGCGACTGGGTGATCGAGGCCGTGTTCGAGGAGCTGGGCGTGAAGCAGGAGGTGTTCGCCGACATCGAGCGCCACGTCTCCCCCGAGGCGATCCTCGCCACCAACACCTCGTCCCTCTCGGTCGAGCGCATCGGGGAGAAGCTCGAGCATCCGGAGCGGGTCGTCGGCTTCCACTTCTTCAATCCGGTGGCGGTCATGCCGCTCATCGAGGTCGTGAAGACGCCGCAGCAGGACGAGCAGACCCTCGCGACGGCGATGGCCGTGGCGCAGAAGCTGAAGAAGAACGCGGTCGTCACGACCGACTCCCCCGGCTTCGTGGTCAACCGGATCCTCGCGAAGGTCCTCGGCGAGGCCATGCACGCCGTCGACACCGGGACGCCGTTCGAGACCGTCGACGAGGCCGTCAAGCCGTTCGGGCTGCCTATGACCCCGTTCGTGCTCCTCGAGCTCGTCGGCCTGAAGGTCGGGGCGCACGTGCTCGACACCCACGCCTCCGCGTTCCCGGAGCGGTTCTTCCGGAGCGACAGCCTGCACGAGCTGGCCGACCTCGGCCAGATCTACGAGAAGGACGCCAAGGGCAACGTGAAGGGCGTCGACAAGCGCGCCCGGAAGATCGTGGAGAAGCAGCACGGCGGGAAGGGCACCGCCAGAACGGCGGAGGAGCTCCGCGTCCGCATCGAGGACGGACTCGCCGACGAGGTCCACCGGATGCTCGACGAGAAGGTCGTCGAGGCGGCCGAGGACATCGACCTCTGCCTCATCCTCGGCGCCGGCTATCCGTTCCACATGGGCGGGCTCACGCCGTACCTGGACCGCTCCGGAGCATCGGAGCGCGCCTTCGGCGGCACCTTCCACACGCCCCCGATCCGCGGCGTCGACTGACCCTTCCGCATGCCCGCACAAGCCCCGGCCGCTCTGTCGGCCGGGGCTTGTAGCGTTCCCGGTATGGCTGTTCAGTACTACGTCGCGTCCTCACTCGACGGCTTCATCGCCGACCGGGACGGCAAGCTCGACTGGCTCCTCGCCTTCGGCATGGCCGAGTTCGAGGAGCACTACGAGGCGTTCCTCGCGAACGTCGGCGCACTCGTCATGGGCGCGCCCACCTACGAGTTCGTCCTCGCCGAGGGCGAGGACGCCTGGCCGTACGCCGACCTGCCCACCTGGGTGGTGACGCACCGCGACCTGCCGAAGATCCCCGGTGCGGATGTGCGCTTCGCGTCCGGCGACATCGGGCCGATCGTTCAGGACGCCAAGGACGCCGCGGGCGACCGCAACGTCTGGGTGGTCGGGGGCGGCGACGTGGCAGCGCAGATCGCCGAGATCGAGCTGCTCGACGAGCTGCGCCTCACGGTCATGCCCGTGGTCCTCGGCGGCGGCGTCCCGGTGCTGCCGATCACGGCTCCGCAGCGTCCGCTCGCCCTCCTCGGCTCCACCACGTTCCCGTCCGGCGCCGTGGAGCACGTGTACTCGTTCCACGCCGCCGGCTGAGCGCCTACCGCTGGATGGCGGACATGTCCGGGTAGCGCTCCCCAGCGGGCGCCGCGATCGACCCGAGGTCGTCCACCTGCTCGACGGTGAGGACGACGTCGGCCGCGGCGGCGTTCTCCTCGAGCCGGGACACCCGCTTGGTGCCCGGGATGGGGACGACGTCCTCGCCCTGCGCGAGGAGCCACGCCAGCGCCACCTGGGCGGGTGTCGCGCCCACCTCCGACGCCACCCGGTCGACGTGCTCCACGATGCGGATGTTCTGCTCGAGGTTCTCGCCCTGGAAGCGCGGATTGGAGCGGCGGAAGTCGTCCGCGCCGAGCGCGTCGACGGAGCGGATCGTCCCGGTCAGGAACCCGCGGCCGAGCGGCGAATAGGGCACGAAGCCGATGCCGAGCTCCCGCAGAGCGGGAAGCACGGACGCCTCGGGGTCGCGGGTCCAGAGCGAGTACTCCGACTGCACCGCCGTGACGGGGTGCACCGCGTGCGCGCGGCGGATGGTGTCCGCTGATGCCTCGGAGAGGCCGTAGCCCCCGATCTTGCCCTCGGCCACGAGCTCGGCCAGCGCGCCGACCGTGTCCTCGATGGGCACCTCCGGGTCCATACGGTGCTGGTAGTACAGGTCGACGTGATCGGTGCCGAGACGGCCGAGGGAGCCCTCGATCGCTCGGCGCACCCGCTCGGGACTGCCGTCGACGCCCCGGCCGCCCTCCTCGCGGTACACCCCGAACTTGGTGGCGATGCGCACCTCGTCGCGGCGGCCCTGCAGGGCGCGGCCGAGGAGCTCCTCGTTCAGGTGCGGGCCGTAGAGCTCCGCAGTGTCGAGCAGGGTGACGCCGAGGTCGATCGCGCGCTGGATGGTGCGCACGGATTCGGCCTCGTCGCTGCCGTGCCCGCTGTAGAAGGCGGACATGCCCATGAGGCCGAGTCCGATGCGGCCGACGACCAGGTCGGGGCCGAGAGTGGTGGTGGGCAGGGTCATGAGGTGCGTCCTTCGTAGAGGGTGATCTTCGTATCGATGGCGGCGAGACTCGCCGTCACCTCGTCCAGCTGGCCGAGGACCCGCTGCCGGTGCTCGCGCAGCAGCTCAAGGCGGTCGGGCATCGTGGCGTCGCCCTCCCGGACGAGCGCGACGTAGCGTCGAACGTCCCGGATGGGCATCCCGGTCGCCCGCAGCCTGGAGAGGAACGCCACCCAGGTGACGTCCGCCGCGCTGTACCTGCGGTGGGTGCTCGAGGCCCGGTCGACGGGCGCGAACATCAGCCCCTCCCGCTCGTAGTAGCGCAGGGTGTGGGTCGTGAGCCCCGTCGCCTCGGCCATCCGGGCGATGGTGAGCGGCTCCTCCGTCAACGTCATGACTCAACGCTAAGAGTTGGAGCGCGCTCGAAGTCAAACACGCGGTTCGGAACGCACGAGAGCGGCGGGTCAGCGCTCCTGGTGCTCGTCCGCGGAGATCTCGGCGTCAGCCGACAGGGGGCGCGCGATCGGGATCTTGGTGCCGAGCACCTGCGCCACGAGGTCCCGGGCGATCTGCTGGGCGGTCAGCCCGACCCGCTCGAAGATCTCCGAGCGCTCGGCGTGCTCGAGGAACTCGTCGGGCAGCCCCAACTCGGTGAGCGCCGTGTCGACGCCCGCCGCCCGGAGGTCCTGGCGGACGCGGGTGCCGACGCCGCCGACGCGGATCCCGTCCTCCAGGGTGCAGACGATGCGGTGGTCGCGGGCGAGATCGATGATGCTGCCGGGGACCGGCACCACCCAGCGCGGATCGACGACCGTCGCGCCGATGCCCTGCGCCTCCAGACGCTCGGCCACGTCGAGCGCGAGCCCGGCGAGCGGACCCACGGCGACGAGCAGCACGTCCTTCTGCTCGGAGTCGCGGAGCACGTCGACCCCGTCGGGCAGGCGGCGCAGCGCGGGCAGGGTGGCGGCGACGGCGCCCTTCGGGAAGCGGATCACCGTCGGCGCATCGTCGATCGCGACGGCCTCGCGCAGCTGCTCGCGGAGCCGCTCCTCGTCGCGCGGCGCGGCGAGCCGGATCCCGGGCACCACCTGCAGGATCGCGAGGTCCCACATGCCGTGGTGGCTGGGGCCATCCGGACCTGTGACTCCGGCGCGGTCCAGCACGAAGGTGACGCCGGCGGAGTGCAGGGCGACGTCCATCAGGATCTGGTCGAACGCGCGGTTCACGAAGGTCGCGTAGAGCGCGACGACAGGATGCAGTCCCCCGAAGGCGAGGCCGGCGGCGCTGGTGACGGCGTGCTGCTCGGCGATGCCGACGTCGATCACCCGGTCGGGGTACCGCTCGGCGAGCTTGTGCAGCCCGGTGGGGCGGAGCATCGCCGCGGTGATCCCGACGATCCGCTCGTCGGCGTCCGCCACCCGGACGAGCTCATCGGCGAAGACCCCGGTCCAGGACGGACCCTTCGACGGCGCCTCGAGAGGCTCCCCCGTCTCCGGGTCGATCTGTCCCACCGCGTGGAACTGGTCGGCGACGTCCTGCATGGCCGGCTCGTAGCCGCGGCCCTTCTGGGTGATCGCGTGCACGATCACCGGAAGCTCGTAGTTTTTGGCCTGGAGGAGGGCCTCCTCGAGGGCCGCCAGGTCGTGCCCGTGCACCGGCCCGATGTACTTGATGTCGAGATTCGGGAAGAGGCCCTGATTGGCGGCGACACGGGTCAGGAAGCCGTGCAGCGCGCCGCGCGCGCCGCGGTAGAACGCGCGCCCCGGCCGTCCCAGCTTGTCGAAGAGGCGCTTGCTCGAGACGTACAGGTCGCGGTAGCTGCGGCGGGTGCGCACCTCGTTGAGGAACCGTGCCAGCCCGCCGATGGTGGGCGCGTAGGAGCGCCCGTTGTCGTTGACGACGATCACCAGGCGTCGGTTGTTGTCGTCGCTGATGTTGTTGAGTGCCTCCCACGTCATCCCACCGGTGAGGGCGCCGTCGCCGACCACGGCCACGACGTGCCGTTCCGACTGTCCGGTGACCGCGAAGGAGCGGGAGATCCCGTCCGCCCAGGAGAGCGAGCTGGAGGCGTGCGAGCTCTCGACGATGTCGTGCTCGGATTCGCTCCGCTGCGGATAGCCGGCGAGGCCGCCCGACTGGCGGAGGCGCGAGAAGTCCTGACGGCCGGTCAGCAGCTTGTGCACGTACGACTGGTGGCCGGTGTCGAACACTATGGCGTCCGTCGGCGAGTCGAAGACGCGGTGCATCGCGATGGTCAGTTCGACCACGCCGAGGTTCGGGCCGAGGTGGCCGCCGGTGCGGGAGACGTTCTCGACGAGGAACGCGCGGATCTCGCCGGCGAGGACGGCCAGCTCCTCGCGAGTCAGCGCGTCCAGGTCGCGGGGTCCGCGGATCGTCTCCAGGATGGCCATCGTTCGAGTCTAAGCACGCGAGGCTGGGAGGCGGCGCACGGCCGCCTCCCAGAAAGCACGGGCGTCTGCGGTCAGGCGACCAGCGAACGGAGCACGTACTGGAGGATGCCCCCGTTGCGGTAGTAGTCCGCCTCGCCGGGGGTGTCGATCCGCACGACGGCGTCGAACTCGACGGTCTGCTTGCCCTCGGCGGAGTTCCCGCTCGGCTCGGCCACGACGTGCACGGTGCGCGGCGTAGTACCTGCGTTCAGCTCCTCGATGCCCGAGATGGAGATGATCTCGGTGCCGTCGAGGCCGAGGCTCTGCCAGGTCTCCCCCGCCGGGAACTGCAGCGGGAGCACGCCCATGCCGATCAGGTTCGAGCGGTGGATCCGCTCGAAGCTCTCGGTGATCACCGCGCGGACGCCGAGGAGGCTGGTGCCCTTCGCCGCCCAGTCGCGGGACGAGCCGGAGCCGTACTCCTTGCCGCCCAGGATGACGAGCGGGGTGCCCTGCTCGGCGTAGTTCTGCGCGGCGTCGTAGATGAACGACTGCGGGGCGCCCTCCTGCGTGAAGTCGCGGGTGTAGCCGCCCTCGACGCCGTCGAGCAGCTGGTTCTTCAGCCGGATGTTCGCGAAGGTGCCGCGGATCATCACCTCGTGGTTGCCGCGACGCGAGCCGTAGGAGTTGAAGTCCGTGCGGTCCACGCCGTGCTCGAGCAGGTACTTGCCCGCGGGGCTGTCCGCCTTGATGGAACCGGCGGGGCTGATGTGGTCGGTGGTGACCGAGTCGCCCAGCTTCGCCAGAACGCGAGCACCCGAGATGTCGGTGACGGGGCTGGTCTCGAGGGTCATGCCGTCGAAGTACGGGGGCTTCCGCACATACGTGGACTGCTCGTCCCACTCGAAGGTCGCGCCGGCGGGCGTCGGCAGGCTGCGCCAGCGCTCGTCGCCCTCGAAGACCGCCGAGTACTGCGTGGAGAACATGCCGGTGTCGATCGAGGAGTCGATCGTCGCCTGCACCTCCGCCGCGTCGGGCCAGATGTCCTTCAGGTACACCGGGTTCCCGTCGCGGTCGTCGCCGAGCGAATCGGTGTCGAAGTCGAAGTTCATCGACCCGGCGAGAGCGTAGGCGACCACCAGGGGCGGGCTGGCGAGGTAGTTCATCTTGACGTCGGGGTTGATCCGGCCCTCGAAGTTGCGGTTGCCCGAGAGCACGGCGGTGACGGCGAGGTCGTTCTGCTGGACCGCCTCGGAGATCTCCTCGTCGAGCGGACCGCTGTTGCCGATGCACGTGGTGCAGCCGTAGCCGACCAGGTAGAAGCCGAGGTCCTCGAGGGGTCCGGTGAGCCCGGCCTTGTCGTAGTAGTCGGTGACGACCTTCGAGCCGGGCGCGAGAGTGGTCTTCACCCACGGCTTCGCCTTCAGGCCCTTCTCGCTCGCCTTCTTGGCGAGCAGGCCCGCCGCGAGCATGACGGACGGGTTGCTCGTGTTGGTGCAGGAGGTGATCGCCGCGATGGCGACGGCGCCGTGATCGATGGTGAACTCGCCCTGCTCGCCGGCGACCTTCGTCGGCTTGGAGATCGAGGTCGGGCTCGCGCTCGAGTGCGCTGCCGCGAACTGGTGGTGGTGACTGACGGCGGGCGCGTGCTCATCCGCCCGGTCCTCGTCTTGCGGGGTCAGCCCGATCGGGTCGGACGCCGGGAAGGTGCCCTCGACGGCCGCATCGACGACGGTGTGGCCGGGCGCCGCGTAGTCCACCAGGTCGCGCTCGAACTGCTCCTTGGCGAGGGTCAGCTCGATCCGGTCCTGCGGGCGCTTCGGGCCGGCGATCGACGGCACGACGGTGGCGAGGTCGAGCTCGAGGTACTCGCTGAAGCGCGGCTCGACGGACGGGTCGTGCCAGAGCGACTGCTCCTTGGCGTACGCCTCGACGAGGGCGACCTGCTCCTCGGCCCGGCCGGTGAAGCGCAGGTAGTCGAGGGTCACATCGTCGATCGGGAAGATCGCGGCGGTGGAGCCGAACTCGGGGCTCATGTTTCCGATGGTCGCGCGGTTCGCGAGCGGCACCGCCGCCACGCCGTCGCCGTAGAACTCGACGAACTTGCCGACCACCCCGTGCGAGCGGAGCATCTGCGTGATGGTGAGCACCACGTCGGTGGCGGTGACGCCTGCCGGGATCGACCCGGTCAGCTTGAAGCCGACCACCTTGGGGATCAGCATCGACACCGGCTGGCCGAGCATCGCGGCCTCCGCCTCGATGCCGCCGACGCCCCAGCCGAGCACGCCCAGGCCGTTGACCATGGTGGTGTGCGAGTCGGTGCCGACCAGGGTGTCCGGGTAGGCCTGCAGCGCGCCGTTCACGGAGCGCGTGTAGACGACGCGGGCCAGGTACTCGATGTTGACCTGGTGCACGATGCCGGTGCCGGGCGGGACGACCTTGAAGTCGTCGAAGGCCGTCTGACCCCAGCGGAGGAACTGGTAGCGCTCCCCGTTGCGCTCGTACTCGATCTCCACGTTGCGCTCGAAGGCGTCCGGCCGGCCGAAGAGGTCGGCGATCACCGAGTGGTCGATCACGAGCTCGGCGGGTGCGAGCGGGTTGATCTTCGTCGGGTCGCCGCCCAGGGCGCCCACCGCCTCACGCATGGTCGCGAGGTCGACGATGCAGGGCACGCCGGTGAAGTCCTGCATGACGACGCGCGCGGGCGTGAACTGGATCTCGGTGTCCGGCTCCGCCGCCGGATCCCAGCCCGCGAGTGCACGGATGTGCTCCGCCGTGATGTTCGCGCCGTCCTCGGTGCGGAGGAGGTTCTCCAGCAGCACCTTGAGGCTGTAGGGCAGGGCGTCGTAGCCCTCGACCTTGTCGAGGCGGAAGATCTCGTAGTCGGTGCCACCGACCGTGAGGGTGTCCTTCGCTCCGAAGCTGTTCACCGTGGACATCTCGTCTCCTCCTCATCGGGGCGGCGCCCCGGCCGTGCTCCGGGCTTCATTCTTCCCCGGCCCGCCGGAAGCCACCACCAAGGCTGGCCTTACCGCCGAGACGTCCCGAAACTATCTTGACGTCGAGATAAATCTAGCACCCGGCTCAGGGCCTGGCGGCGGTCCGCGCGGGGGCGCCGTCCGGGAATGCGGCGCGGACGACGAGCCAGGACAGCACGAGCAGCGGCGCGAACAGGGGCAGGCCCATGATCAGCTTGAAGGTGCCGAGCAGCTCGATCTCGCCGGCC
>DATCMN010000156.1:0-8271 GCA_036563405.1 Naasia sp.
GCACGGCGGTTGCGAGAACCATGGCGAGGGCGACAGCCCGCAAGGCGAGACTGACGTCGCGCTTGAGGGCGGGAACGTCGTCCCGGGCGGCGTGCTCGGCCATCGCCGTGTAGAAGACGGTGATGAGCGACACCGTGATCACCGAGTGCGGGAGCATGAAGATCAGCCAGGCGTTGCTCAGAGCGAGGGGCCCGGCTCCGGCGCCGGAGGCCTGACCGGAGACGTTGGTCTGCACGAAGCCGGCCACCTGGCCGAGCAGGAGCATCGCGAAGGTCCAGCCCGCCGCCTTGCCGGCCACGCTGAGACCCACGCCTCGCCAGGCGAAGTCGGGCCGGAAGCGCAGGCCTACCCGACGCCAGAAGAAGAAGAGGAGCAGCCCCTGCGCCGCGATGCCCAGGCTGTTCCCGCCGGCGAACAGAGCGATCATCGGCGCCGACCAGTCCGCGAAGCTGCGGTCGGCATCAGCACCGAACACGGAGAGGAACACGAGCACCGACGCGATGCCGACGATGTTGTTGGCGACGGGCGCCCAGGTGAACGGCCCGAACGCGCGCCGGGCGTTCAGGACCTCGCCGAGCAGCGCGTACATGCCGAGGAAGAAGATCTGCGGAAGGCACCAGAACGCGAACGCGGTGGCGAGGTCCCTGTCGATCGCCTCGGCGCTGGCGACGGTGAACAGGTTCACCAGGAACGGTGCGGCGAGCGTTGCCACGATGGCGACCCCGGCGAAGGCGGTGAGGCCGAGGGTGACCAGCTTGTTGACGTAGCCGCTCCCCCCGTCATCGTGCGCACTGGCCCGCACGATCTGCGGGACGAGCACGGCGGAGAGCAGTCCCCCGCCGATGACCGCGTAGATGCTGTTCGGGACATATGTCGCCACGGCGAAGGCGTCGCCGCTGGTGCTGCGCACCACCCCGCCGAGGGCCTGCGCGATGGCTATCGCCTTGACGAAGCCGAGGATGCGGGACACGACGGTACCCGACGCAAGAAGGGCGCTCGCACGGCCGACGCCGCTCACGCGGCGGTCCTCTCACGGCGGCTGCGGCGGATGCTGCGGTAGAGGCCGAAGCCGAACAGTCCGGCGACGAGGGCTCCCATCACGACGAGCCCCACGGTCTCCCATTCGGCCTGCACGTCGAACTCCAGGACCGCGGGATCCCCGATGGGCAATCCCGTGACCGGGCTGAGCGCGCGCACCTGGAGGGCCACCCTGCCGTTCGCGATGGTCTCCGCCGGCATCTCCACTCGAGAGCTCGACTGCGCCTCGATGGTGGCCGTCACGCGATCCACCAGCAGGCGCCCGTTGCTCGGCCGACCGGTGAACGTGACGGTGACCGGGAAGTCGAGCGAGTTCTCCACGAAGAAGGGGATCTCGTCGAAGGCGCCGAACGCGAATCCGCTGGTCGAGGTGATGGACACCGAGCGGAGCACCTCGCCGAACTGGGTGCGCAGCGACACGGCCGCAGTCGACCAGGCGTCGGGAAGCGCGGCCCATTGAGCGGACAGCAGGGCGAGAAGACGCAGCCGCTCCCTGCCGGTCAGCAGCTCAGGTCGCTCGAGGATGGTCGCGAAGTCGGCGATCGCGCGGTCCGCGCCCAGCAGCTCCCCGACGAGCGCGGCGCGCGGATCCGGTGCCGCCTCCGCCGCGACGGCGAGCTCCGGCCCGGAGGCCTGCAGCGCATCGAAGGCCTGGGCAGCCACCCAGGGCAGCGAGCGGATCGACCCGAGCGCGGCCGACAGGTTCTCGGTCGACGCCGGAACCGACCTGTCGAGGGCGACGACGACCGGGCCCGTGGCGGCAGACGCGGTGGCGGCGAGGAGCGCCGTCGCGTCGGCCAGAGCCCGGCGGCCCTCTGCCTCGCCCGTGGCGAAGGCGGCGGCGGACATGGCGCGCGAGAGCACGCTGTCGAGAACTACGGCGCTGCCCCCGTCCACCGTCCCTGTTGCGGGCGGGACCGCCGGCGACTGGAGTGCGGCGGACGGAACGAGGGATCGCGTGTAGCCGGATGCGGCCCAGTAGGCGGCGTCGCCTGCCGCCACCGAGCTCGGCCAGATGAGGTCGGTGAACGAGTAGTCCCATTCGAGCAGCTGCTCGGAGGTGGGGACACCGGTGGGCGCGCCCGTCGGGCTCGGGGTGGGGGTCGGGGTGGGTGGTCCAGCCGGGGAGGTCGCGGTCGGGGAGGCGGCGGAGCCGTCCGCCGCCGTGTCCGGGTTCGCGCCGGCACCGCCGAGCTCCGGCACCCCGTCCGGGAAGTTCGCGGGATCGAGGCTCGACTCGAACGAGATCGGCGTCAGGAGCGCCGGCGCACCGGAGCGACGCTGAAGAGCCGGCTCCGCGTCCGCGTACTGGAGGGGGAACACCGTGTTCTCCGCCGCGTCGAGCCGGCGGAGCCAGGCGAGCGTGCTCTCCGGCGCATTCACCCCGAGCGCGCGAATGGAGGCGAGGATCCGCGGGTCGAGCGCGAACGGGGACGCGGTGCCGAGCCCGGCGTCGAGCTTCCGGGTCAGGTTGCCGTCCGGCGCCGTGTACGCGGCCAGCTCGTCGGCGTCGAGGAGGCCCGCATCTCCCGGCGGAGTGGTGAGTGGTATCACCGTGACCAGGCCGACGGGTGCTGGGCCGTCCCCTTCGGCCCAGACGAATCCCGACGACGCGTCAGCCACCACCGCGCCGACCTGCAGCCGGGCGACGAGCAGATGAGCGCCCCAGCCGCTTCCGCCCAGGACGGCGTCGAGCTCCGGTCCACCCAGTCCGAAGAACACCTGCGTGCTGGAGGCGACGGGCACCGCGGGCACCGGCACAGTTCCGATCTCGACGGTGTCCGGAGCGTCCTCCCCTCCTGGGGCGGCCAGCCCGGCCTGCAGCTCGCCGCGGTCGAGGGTGTCCTCGGAGATGCTCAGGGTCAGCGAGCCCTCGGGAAGAGCCGTCGTCCCCCGGTTGACGACAGCGCCGGACACTGTCAGCCCCTCGCCGGGACGGGCGATGCCCGACTGGACCGAGACGGTGACGGACGCCGCCGGATCCTCGGCGGTCTCCGCGGTCAGCACCGGTGAGGCGAGCGCTGGAGCTGCGAGAACGGAAGAGGCCATGACAGGCGCGAGTGCGAGGACCGCCGTGAGCCATGCTCCGGCCGTACGCCTCACGCCGGGATCGCCGCGAATGCGGCCGCCCTCGACGCTCCCATGGCAAGCGAGTCTAGGCGGTGGCACCTGCGGACCCCCGGCCCCGCCCCGGCCTGCCGCCCGCAGATCCGCTCCCGCCGGCGAGAACTAGCATGGGGGACCATGGACAGCGCGGCGGCCGCCCTCGCCCGCCTCGCCCAGGTGGCCGAGTCCGTGCCGGTCGCCCGGCTGGCGGCGGCGTTCGCGGCCGGGGGTGCGGAACTCGCCCTCGTCGGCGGGCCCGTGCGCGACGCCTTCCTGGGCCGGCCACTCCTCGACCTCGACTTCACGACGAACGTGCCTCCGGACCGCATCCTCGAGCTCGTAGGTCCGGTGGCCTCCACCCATTGGGACGTGGGCCGTGCGTTCGGCACGATCGGCGCGCTCGTCGGCGGCGAGAAGGTGGAGATCACCACCTACCGCTCGGATGTGTACGACGCCGACTCCCGGAAGCCCGAGGTCAGGTTCGGGACGAGCCTCGAGGAGGACCTCGTCCGGCGCGACTTCACGGTCAACGCCATGGCGCTGCGACTCCCCGATCGCGTCCTCGTCGATCCCACCGGCGGCATCGAGGACCTGCTGGCCCGGCGACTGCGCACTCCGCAGGCGCCCGACCTGTCCTTCTCGGACGACCCGCTGCGGATGATGCGCGGCGCTCGGTTCACGGCTCAGCTCGGCTTCGAGGTAGACGCGGACGCGCGCGAGGCCATGGAGCGGCTCGCCGAGCGGCTCGACATCATCTCCGCGGAGCGGGTGAAGGAGGAGCTGACCCGGCTGGTACTGGCGCCGGCGCCGCGTCCCGGGATCGAGCTCCTCGTCGCGACGGGTCTCGTCGACCGCTTCCTGCCCGAGCTGTCGGCGCTCCGCCGCACCGTCGACGCCGAGCACCGGCACAAGGACGTGTACCAGCACTCGCTGACCGTGCTCGAGCAGGCGATCGAGCTGGAGACCGCACGCGACCACGGCCCGGACCTGGTCCTCCGGCTCGCCGCCCTGCTCCACGACATCGGCAAGCCGGCCACCCGGAGGTTCGAGGGCGGCGGCACCGTCACCTTCCACCACCACGACGTGGTCGGCGCGAAGCTCGCCCGGAAGCGGCTGCGCGCGCTCCGCTTCGACAACGACACCGTCGCGAAGGTCGCGCGGCTCGTCGAGCTGCATCAGCGCTTCTTCGGCTACACCGAGGGTGTGTGGACCGACTCCGCCGTGCGGCGCTATGCGCGGGACGCGGGCGAGCAGCTCGCGCAGCTGCACATCCTGACCCGGGCGGACGTCACCACCCGGAACCGCCGGAAGGCGGAGCGGCTCGCGGCGGCCTACGACTCCCTCGAGCAGCGGATCGGCGAGCTGGCCGAGCAGGAGGAGCTCGCGGCCGTGCGGCCCGATCTCGACGGCGAGCAGATCATGGCGATCCTCGGCGTCCGGCCCGGCCCCGACGTGGGACAGGCGTACCGCTACCTACTGGAGCTTCGGCTCGACGAAGGGCCGCTCGGCGAGCAGGCCGCCACGGAGCGCCTCCGGAGCTGGTGGGCGGAGCGGAGCGGTTTGCCGGGCACGGGCGCGGCGGGCTAAGCTACTGCGGTTGTCCGTTCGCGGACACGTGCACACACCCTCCTGCTGCAGAAGTACTGCAGCCGTTCTAGTCCGAAGGAGGTGGGTCAGTGACGCACAAATACGAACTCATGGTCATCCTCGACCCGGAGATCGACGAGCGCACCGTGGCACCCAGCCTCGACAAGTTCCTCGGCGTGATCCGCAACGCCGGTGGGACGATCGACAGTGTCGACGTCTGGGGCCGGCGCCGTCTCGCCTACGAGATCAAGAAGAAGACCGAAGGCATCTACGCCGTCGTCAACCTGACGTCGACCTCCGAGGCCGCCAAGGAGCTCGACCGTCAGCTCGGTCTCTCCGAGGCCGTGCTGCGCACCAAGGTGCTCCGCGCCGAAGAGGCCGTCGCCCGCGTCGCCGCTGCTGCGGCTGCCGCTGAGGCGTCCGCCGCAGCTCCTGCTGCTCCGGCCGCGCCTGTCGCAGCTCCCGCCGCCGCTCCCGCGAACGGTCGCTGAGCGTGGCCGGCGAGACGATCATCACGGTGGTCGGCAACCTCACCGCCGACCCCGAACTGCGCTACACCCAGGGCGGGCTGGCCGTCGCGAACTTCACGATCGCGTCGACTCCTCGCACGTTCGACCGTCAGGCGAACGACTGGAAGGACGGCGAGGCCCTGTTCCTCCGCGCGTCCGTGTGGCGCGAGTTCGCCGAGCATGTGGCCGGGTCCCTCACCAAGGGTTCCCGCGTCATCGCGACCGGCCGGCTGAAGCAGCGCTCATACGAGACCAAGGAGGGCGAGCGCCGCACGGCGATCGAACTCGAGGTCGATGAGATCGGCCCGTCGCTCCGGTACGCGACCGCCCAGGTCACCCGTGCAACGGGTGGCGGCGGTGGCCGTGGCGTCTCCTCCGGTGGCGGCGGCGGTGACGAGCCGTGGGCCCCGTCGTCCGCCTCGTCCTCGTCCTCTTCGTCGTCCGGTGGTGACGTCTGGAACACTCCGGGCGCCTACGACGACGACACCCCGTTCTGATCCTCTTCTTCCACAGTTAGGAACCACGCATGGCTGGAAAGTCACGCGGCGACAGCCGCAAGCCTCGCGTCAAGGGCGGCAAGACCGCTGCTCCCGCGAAGGCCATCAAGGTCGGCGTCATCGACTACAAGGACGTCGCGACGCTCCGCAAGTTCATCTCCGAGCGCGGCAAGATCCGTGCTCGCCGCATCACCGGTGTCTCCGTGCAGGAGCAGCGCCTCATCGCCCGGGCCGTGAAGAACGCCCGTGAGATGGCGCTCCTCCCGTACGCGGGCTCGGGCCGCTAGGAGTCACGATGTCGAAGCTCATCCTCACCCACGAGGTCTCCGGCCTCGGCGCCCCGGGCGACGTCGTCGACGTCAAGTCCGGCTACGCGCGCAACTACCTCATCCCGACCGGTCTCGCCGTGGCCTGGAGCCGCGGCGGCGAGAAGCAGGTCGCCTCGATCAAGGCGGCTCGTGCCGCTCGCGAGCTGGCGACCCACGAGGAGGCCCAGCAGCTCAAGCAGAAGCTGGAGCAGACCCCGGTCACGCTGACCGTCAAGGCGGGCACCGGCGGACGCCTCTTCGGCTCGGTGAAGACCACCGATGTCGCTGATGCCGTCTCCGCTGCCGGCCTGGGCAGCATCGACAAGCGCAAGATCGAGCTGCCGACGGTGATCCGCTCGACCGGCACGCACGAGGCGACGGTGCGGCTCCGCGAGGACGTCGCGGCGACCATCTCGCTCAACGTGGTGGCGGCGAAGTAGCAACTCCTCTCAGAACGGCGGTACGGGGTTCCCGTGCCGCCGTTCTGTCGTTCCAGGGTGCGGTGCCCGCGACTCTCGTTCAGCAGGCATTTCGCTCTCCCTCAGCAGGCAGATTCCGCTGAAGGATGACGGTTCGGGTCATCCTGTCCGCTGAGCGGGAGCGCCACCCTCACTCCCTCCGGCCGAGCGCGCCCGGGGGGCCCAGGACGACTTGTCTTGCAACAGGACAGAACTGCCCATCTCAGCCTGTTGGAGGGAGAGCGAGCCTGTTGAGGGCGAGGAGAGCGGAAGACTCCCTCCTGAGGCACATCCCGTCCTTGCGCCTCTCCCCACTCGTCGAGCGCTGGGCAGCACGCTCGACCGGAGCCTGTCAACCTTCGACCACAAGTTGAACCCACTTGTCCCCAACAGGGCCGGTGGAAAGACAACTCCCTGGTCCGACGCCGGTTGAGGCGCAGATACCACGAGTTCTCCCCAGGGTTGTCCCGAGGCGACACGCGACCTTCCCCGGATTTGTCCACAGGTCTGTGCACACCCGTGGAAACCGGTCCGGAGGTACTGTCGGGGAGTCCCGGCGCAAGGGGGAGCGCCGGGACCGGAGTGTCAGGGGTGGACGCTTCGATGGGGGTCGCTGGGGAGCGAACGGGGATCGGGGAGGCAACGCGATGTCTATCGCACATCTGGGACTGGCGCCCGAGACGGGCACGGAGATGCGCGCGGCTCGGACGCCTCCGCACGACCTGCTCGCCGAGCAGAGCGCGCTCGGCGGCATGCTGCTCAGCAAGGACGCCGTTGCCGACGTGCTGGAGGCCGTCAAGGGCGTCGACTTCTACGTGCCGAAGCACGAGGTCATCTTCGAGGCCGTACTGAACCTGTACGCCCACGGGCAGCCGACGGATGTCATCACCGTCACCGACGAGCTGACCAAGGCGGGCGACCTGTCCCGTGCCGGCGGTGCCGACTACCTGCACACCCTGACCAGCATCGTGCCGACGGCCGCGAACGCCGGGTTCTACGCCGAGATCGTCGCCGAGCGCGCAGTGCTGCGCCGCCTGGTGGACGCCGGCACCCGCATCGTGCAGATGGGCTACGCGGCGGAGGGCGAGGTCACCGACCTCGTCAACAACGCGCAGGCGGAGATCTACGGCATCACGCGTGAGAAGGAGGCGGAGGACTACGTCCCGCTGACGGAGGCCGTCCAGGTCGCGATCGACGAGATCGAGGCGGCGTCGAGCCGCGACGGCTCGATGACCGGCGTCCCCACGGGTTTCAGTGAGCTCGACGATCTGACCAACGGCCTGCACCCGGGCCAGATGATCGTGGTCGCCGCCCGTCCGGCCATGGGAAAGTCCACGCTCGCGCTCGACTTCGCCCGGGCAGCGTCCATCAAGGCCAACATGCCGTCCGTGTTCTTCTCCCTGGAGATGGGCAAGAGCGAGATCGCCATGCGCCTCATGTCGGCCGAGGCGGCCATCCCCCTGCAGCACATGCGCAAGGGCACGCTGCACACCGATGACTGGACGAAGCTCGCCCAGGTGCGCGGCCGCATCAACGACGCCCCGCTGTACATCGACGACAGCCCGAACATGACCCTCGTCGAGATCCGCGCGAAATGCCGCCGGCTGAAGCAGAAGGTCGGCCTCAAGCTGGTCGTGATCGACTACCTGCAGCTGATGACGTCCGGCAAGAAGGTGGAGAGCCGCCAGCAGGAGGTCTCCGAGTTCTCCCGTGCCCTGAAGCTGCTGGCCAAGGAGCTGCAGGTGCCGGTCATCGCGCTCTCCCAGCT
>DATCMN010000164.1:0-1916 GCA_036563405.1 Naasia sp.
TCTCCGACTGGCCCCCTCTGCGATGCAGGAGCCCGCGGCCGGAGCGCCTCGCGAACTCGGGCATCCTGTCGCTCCGGCTGGAGAGGAACACGAGGCTCGCCACGCCCGTCGCCGCCACGATGAGGACGCTCAGCTCGCCCATCGTGTCCCAGCCCCGGATGTCGACGAGCGTGACGTTGACGACGTTCACCCCGTGCCCGCCGTCGACGGCGAGGCGCGGGAACTCGACGGCGATCGGCGTGCCGGTTCGCGCGCCGAGGGCGACCACCGCGACGACCGACATGAGCACGCCGAACGAGATGCCGAGCACCGCCCGGCCGAGGCGGAAGGACGAGCCGTGCTTCGTCCCGAGGCGCGCCGGCAGCCGGCGCAGCACCAGCACGAAGGCGATGAGGGTGACGAGCTCGACGAGCGCCTGGGTGAGGGCGAGGTCGGGAGCGCCGAACAGGGCGAAGATCACCACCATGCCGTAGCCCGTCACGCCGACGAGCAGCACCGCCTGGAAGCGCTTCGCCGCCACGGCGGCCGCGACCCCCGCGACCGCGATCACCAGGGCGATCACCGCCTGCGCGGGCTCGTCCCACAGGCGGGCGTCGATCGTCTCCCGGGTGCGCGACAGCGCGGCCGTCACGCTGACGAGGACGACGACGAGGATCACCGTGAGGTAGTACGGCAGCGACCCGCGCTGGATGAGGGCCGTCGTGCGCGACGAGGCGCGGTCGACGGCGGTCAGGCTGCCCCGGTATGCGTCCGACGCGGTGAACGGCAGGTGCACGCGCGCCTGGAACCGGCCGATGCGTTCCCGGATGGCGAACGTGGCCAGGCCCGCGCCTATCGTCACGGCCGACAGGAGGAGGGCCACGCCGAAGCCGTGCCAGAGCAGCAGGTGCGCGGGATCCCCCTCATCCGGCAGCGCGTCGGCCGCCGGGGCGAGCACCGCGTCGAGGAGGAAGGGGGCGGCGCCCAGCAGGAGGCCCGCCGCCGCGAGCAGCGCGGGGGCAGCGAGCAGCAGCGGTCCCACCGTGCCCTCCCGAACGGGATCGACGTTCGGCTTGCGGGCGAAGGCACCCCAGAGCAGGCGGAGCGCGTACGCGGCGGTGAGCCCCGAGCCGACGGTGACGCCTACGAGCGCCACCCAGGCGAGAGCGTCGCCGCGCTCCCCCTCGTGCAGGAGCGTCTCGAGGATCGTCTCCTTCGCGACGAACCCGGCGAACGGCGGGATGCCGGCCATCGACGCGGCCGCCAGCACTGCGACGGTGGCGAGCGCGGGCTCCGCGCGGCCGAGGCCCGACAGCTTCCGCAGGTCGCGGGTGCCGGTGCGGTGGTCGACGATGCCGACGACGAGGAAGAGGGTGGACTTGAAGAGGGCGTGGGCGACGAGGAGCGCCAGCGCACCGAGCAGCGCATCCCGGGTGCCGATGCCGAGCACGGTGGACAGGAAGCCGAGCTGCGCGACTGTGCCGTAGGCGAGGACGAGCTTGAGGTCCGTCTCGCGGAGCGCCCGCCAGCCGCCGACCAGCATGGTGAGCAGCCCGAGGAGGACCAGACCCTCGCGCCAGAGCGGCGCATCGGCGAAGCCGGGTGAGAGGCGGGCGGCGAGGTAGATGCCCGCCTTCACCATCGCCGCGGCATGCAGATAGGCGCTCACGGGCGTGGGCGCCGCCATCGCGCCGGGCAGCCAGAAGTGCAGGGGCACGAGCGCCGACTTCGAGACGATCCCGGCGAGCACGAGCACGACGGCGACGACGCCCGCCGTCCCCTCGGGCGTGGAGGCGGCGATCGCCGTGAGATCGCTCGTCCCGGTCTGCGCCGACAGCATCACGAAGCCCACGAGCATGGCCAGGCCGCCGAACGTGGTAACCAGCAGCGCCTGCAGCGCTGAGCCGCGGCTCGCCCGCCGCGCCGCGTAGTGGACG
>DATCMN010000201.1:0-2510 GCA_036563405.1 Naasia sp.
CGCGCTCGTCTTCTTCGCCCTGGCCGCGCTCGCCGGCCTGGCGCTCGTCGTGCTGTCCCAGCAATGGTGGCTGCTCGCCGTCGGCGCCGCCGCGATCGCCGCCGCCTGGTTCTACACGGGCGGAAAGCGCCCCTACGGCTACGCGGGGCTCGGCGAACTCGGGGTGTTCGTCTTCTTCGGGCTCGTCGCGACGACCGGCACCACCTACGTGCAGGCGGGCGTCGTGAACGTCGAGTCGTGGCTGTCCGGCATCGCCGTCGGGTTCCTCGCCTGCGCCGCGCTCGTCGCCAACAACCTGCGCGACATCGAGCAGGACCGCCGCGCCGGGAAGCGGACGCTCAGCGTGCTGATCGGCGACCGGGCGTCGCGCGTGCTGTTCTGCGTGCTGGTGGCGCTGCCGTTCGTCATCCTCGGCTTCTTCGCCGTGTTCTACCCGCTCGCAGTCCTCGTCTTCTTCGGGCTGCTGATCGCCGCGCCCGTCGCGCTGATCGTCGTCACCGCCCGCACGGCGAAGGAGCTGGTGCTCGCGCTCGCCCTGACCAGCCTGCTCACGCTGGTCTACGGCGTCGGGCTCGGGGCCGCGTTCAGCTTCTGACGTCACCGGACGCGTCGACGGCCGCGTCCTCGACGTCGTCGTCGGTGTCGACGGCCCTGGCGCCGCCGCTCCTGCGGACGCCGGCCCGCCGGCTCGCGCGGTCCACCCTCCGGGCGCTGCCGGTGAGGTCGGTGAGCGGGCGCCAGAGGAAGATCAGCGACAGGCAGAGTGCGATCACCGCGGCGAGCACCGCCGAGATCCAGGGCTCGACCGGCAGGACGACGAGCAGCACCGCGAGCACGACGGCGAAGATACCGAGGCGGAGCAGCGCGAACCAGGCCCAGCCGAGTCGCCGGGGCCGCTCCTCCATCACGCCCTCAGTGTAGGCACGGTGGCCTGACAGGGGGCGGGACTATCGTTGTGCGCATGGCGCGGTTCTGGGTCGTCGCAGCGGTGGTCGCCGTGGCGTTCATGGTCTACTCGCTCGTCGACTGCTCGATGACCGACAGCTCCCGGATCCGCGGCCCCCGGAAGATCGTCTGGATCGTGCTGATCCTGCTGCTCCCCGTTCTCGGCGGGATCCTCTGGTTCGTCGTGGGCCGCGGGCGCACGTCCGGCGCACGGACCCGCGCGACCCGCACGGTGGCACCCGACGACGACCCGGCCTTCCTCAGCCGTCTGAAGCGCGAGGCGGACCAGGCGGAGCGGATCCGCAAGCTCGAGGAGGAGCTCTCGGACCTGGACACCGATCCGGACCCGCGGCGGCCCGACGAGGCAGGCGACGAGCCCGACCGGCGAGATGCCTGACGGCCCCAACCCCGCGAGCCGCTACGCCACCACCCTCCTCGCTCGCCTGGTCGCCGACGGCGTCCGCCACCTCGTGGTGGCACCCGGCTCCCGGTCACAGGCCCTGGCGCTGGCCGCCGCCGAGCTGGAGGCCGCGGCCCGCGTCCGCCTGCACGTGCGCATCGACGAGCGCGTGGCGGGATTCCTCGCGCTGGGGCTCGCGGTGGAGAGCGGAGCGCCCGTCGCCGTCATCGTCACCTCCGGCACCGCCGTGGCCGAGCTGCACCCCGCGATGCTCGAGGCGTGGCACTCCGGCGTGCCGCTGATCGCGATCACGGCGGACCGTCCGGAGGAGCTGCGCGGAATCGCCGCCAACCAGACCACCGAGCAGCCCGGCATCTTCGGCCCCGCGACGGTGTGGAGCGCCGACGTCGCGGCGCCGGGCGACGGGGAGGATCCGTCCGCCGCTGCCGCACTCGCCGACGCCGCCTACGACAGGGCGGTGCACGGCTCGGGACCGGTGCACCTGAACGTCGCCTTCCGGGACCCGCTGTCCGCGCCGCTCGATCCCGGCGACATCGAACCCCGCGCGTCGGAGCCGCGTGCCGCTCCTCCCGGGCAGCCCGTCGGGGACGTGGGCGGGGCCGTGGTGATCGCCGGCTCCGGTGCGGGGTCCGCAGCGGAGGAGTACGCGCGGGCCGCCGGACTGCCTCTCCTCGCCGAGGTGACGAGCGGCGCGCGATTCGGCCCCAACCTCGTGCCCGCCTACCGGGCGGTCCTGCGCGACCCGTCGCTCGCCGGGCGGATCCGGCACGCCATAGTGTTCGGCAGGCCGAACCTCAGCCGGGAGGTGCCTGCCCTGCTGGCCCGGCCGGAGGTCGCCGGCACCGTGGTCGCCGCACCCGGCGCCCAGCAGTTCGACCCGGCACGGACGGCCCGCATCGTCGGCGCTCTCCTGCCTCCCGAGAGCGCGGGGGACGAGGGCTGGCTGCGGGAGTGGGTGTCGGCGGGCCGCCGCGCCCTCGTCAGCGACGACGTCCCCTACGCGGGCGACCCCGACGCGAGCGGCGCGGGCGCCGCGGGCCGGCTCGCACGGGCGGAGCTCGCCGCGCTGCGGGCCCCCGTCACGCGGCGGGCACTCGCCGAAGCGGTCTGGCGGGCGACCTGGCCGCACGACAGGCTCGTGCTC
>DATCMN010000251.1:0-1570 GCA_036563405.1 Naasia sp.
CTCGGCGGTGCCGTCGGTCGAGCCGTCGTCGGCGACGACGACGCGGGCCCCCGGGAACGCCTGCGCGAGGGCGGCGAGGGTGGCGGGCAGGCGGTCGGCCTCGTCGCGCGCGGCGATGAGCACGACGGGCGGTCGCGAATCCATGGCTGCGGTTATCGTGCCAGCCCTCCGCCCCTCTCGCGTCCTGCCCTGGAGGATCCGTTGCCCGACGTCGAAGCGCACATCACCGGCACCGTCTGGAAGATCGAGGTCGCCGTCGGCGACGAGGTCGCCGAGGGCGACACCGTCGTCATCCTCGAGTCGATGAAGATGGAGATGCCGGTCGAGGCCGAGGACGAGGGCTCCGTCAAGGAGATCCGCTGCTCCGAGGGGCAGGCGGTCAACGAGGGCGACGTGCTCGTCGTGCTCGAGTAGGACCGGGTCGCATGGCCGGAGAGGTCCTCGTCGACGAGCCGGCCGACGGGGTCGTCCGGCTCGCCATCTCCCATCCCGAGAAGCGCAACGCGCTCGATCACGCGATCCTCGACCGGCTCGCGGAGCTGCTGCGCACGCTCGACGCGCCGTGCGTCGTGCTCACCGGGACCGACGGCATGTTCTCCTCGGGCTACGACATCGGCGACATCCCGGAGGACGTCTTCGCCGAGGAGGCCGAGAAGCTCGTCGCCCACCCCTTCACCGCGGCGATCCAGGCGCTCGACGCCTACCCGCACGCCACGGTCGCCGCGCTGTCGGGCCACACGATCGGCGGCGGCCTGGAGCTCGCGCTGTCGTGCGACCTGCGCCTCGCCCACGACGGCATCGTGCTCGGCATGCCGCCGGCGAAGCTCGGGCTCGTCTACTCGCACACCGGGCTGCGGAAGTTCCTCGACGCGATCGGCGAGCCGCGCACCCGCGAGCTGTTCCTGCTCGGGCGCAACGTCGACGCCGCGACGGCCCTGTCCTGGGGCATGGTCAACCGCGTCGTGCCCGAGAGCGAGCTCGAGGAGGCGACGCTCGACATCGCCGAGGAGCTCGCGGCCAACGCGCCGCTGTCGATCGCCGGCAACAAGCGGGTGCTGCGCGAGCTGCAGCGCGCCCGCTCGGGGCTGGACCCCGACATCGAGCGCGAGCTGATCGCCCTGCGGGAGGCGTCGTTCGCGTCCGAGGACCTGCGCGAGGGCGTGCGGGCGTTCGGGGAGAAGCGGCCCGCGCGATGGCGCGGGCGGTAGGGGTTTGCGGCGCTCCGCTCGGGGCGTCTCGTCGCGGGCCGCGCGCCCAGGCGCCCGAAGGGCTGAACGTCCGTTCACCGACAACTGGTGTGGGTGAGCGGACGCTCGGCGCGCTGCCGGCTGGCTCGGCCGGATATCAGAGAGGGTGGCCAGCGGGGGCTAGGCCCGGGCGCGGTCGGCACCGGCTCGCGGCCGGGCGCCCCAGGCGCCCGAAGGGCTGAACGTCCGTTCATCCCGCTTCGGGGCGTTCGATCGGACGCTCGGCGCGCTGCCGGCTGGCTCGGCCGAGTATCAGAGAGGGGGGCCAGCGGGGGCTAGGCCCGGGCGCGGTCGGCACCGGCTCGCCGCCGCGCGCCCCAGGC
>DATCMN010000253.1:0-2104 GCA_036563405.1 Naasia sp.
TTTGTCGGCACCCAGCCCGGATCGACCGCATGGGAGTATGAAGTCGGATAAAGTCGTGCAACCGCCATCGCCAAGGTAGTGACGTACATTTTGCTGTCGTCGTATGAGCCGGGCCTGACCCCGCTCCAATCGACGTTCTCAACACTGTGGCGGCCCCCGAAATGGGACTGGCTACTGATGAAGACGATGCGCGCGGGTACGGGGATTAGGGCGGTCAGCATGTACGGCGCCACAACATTGACGGGTATAACTTCCGGACCGCGATACACCCCGGCGTTATGAATGATTGCATCGAATGGCGCCTGGTGTTCACACGTCGCCGCCATGGCATGTACTTCAGATTGTTTGCTCAGGTCACCGACTACGAGTTGTGCTCCTAGCGCCCGCAGGGTATCGAGCGCCGCCGCGCGATGGGTGCTCCTTGCATGAACAACGACGTCATGGCCCTTCTTGAGGAGAGCGTGTGCAGTCAAGCGGCCTAGGCCGTCGGCTGCACCTGTGATTAGTACTCGGCTCACTCGGCTCCCTCGAATTCCCCTCGGCCCTGCAACCTATGCCCGTTTATCCCAGGGTGCCACAGTCCGACCGCTCTGATCCGTCCGGACATGGCGGGTTACGAGGTATAGCGCAATCCGAGGGGGCTTCCCTTGCGCCCGAGCTCGTCCGCCAGCGTCCCGCCGCACAGATGCAATCCTCGTCTGCACGGTTTTCGATCAGAGCGAGAATGGCCACCGGCGACGCCGCCTCCACTAGTTTGACCCGCGATCGTATACTTGCTACTCCTTCGGAGGGACTGTGTTCCCAACGCCAATGGTCACCACCGAGGTTTTCCGTCACCAGCTTCGGCAGCGGCCGCCGCAGTTTCAGACGGGGTAGGGCTGGTCGAGGGCGTCTACGGCATCGTGGGCCGCCACGATCATCTTCCGCGCGAAGGAGTGCACGTCCCTGGCGGAGGTCGACGACGTGCGCGCGGACCGCGAGCTCTGTCTGCGACCGGTCGAACTTGAGGCCTTCCTGCTTCGCCCCCGCGCTGATCGTTGATGGCGCGACGTGCAGCTGCTTCGCGATCGCGTTGCAGCCGTGGCCGTCGTCGTACAGCTCGCGGGCTCGAGCGCGCACTTCGTCTTGCGCTTCGCTCGGTACGAGGCAGTGTCGACCTTGAGCGCTTCGCCCATCGCTGCGGCCCGTGCACGCTTCTTGCGACCCGTCATCTACTCCTGTCGTCCTGTCGCGACGAGTGTGCTGTCTGCCTCTGCCAGAGGGTGGGGCGGCCCCCGTCCTGCCCAGGATCGGGCCGGTTCACCCTCCGAGCCGAAGGCCCGCTCGACGGGGTGGCACGCAGCGTGCTCAGTCAGGATCGAGTCAGGATGCCCGCGTCTCGGGGCGTTGGCCGTCGTCATCGCCCGGATGTTCCGACTGCTACCAGGCCTCGGAATGACTCCATTCCTAGCAACGAGTGTGACTCGGCGATTACGTGCGGCGTAGTCCCGGTCTGATCGGGCGGTTACGGGTTCAAGTCCCGTAGTCGGCTCCACGTGCTGGTGCTGCGCACCCGAACTGGCCGCCCGTCGGTTGCCCACTGTGCCGGCCTCAGGGGGCGCGTTCCTTCCACCGGGAAGGAGCGGGGACGACCGGCGTCGCCGTCGGCTGTGGCTCCACCGTGACGCGCGTGGCTCGCGCCGCGCCTCCCGGGTCTCGGCGGGTCCTGCCGCTAGTGTGCCGCCCGTGATCACCTATCTGCTGTGTCAGCCGGACGCCGCCGACCCCGCCGGGGAGCATCGGATCACCGTCGCGTTCGCAGAGCTCGCCGTCGCCCGCCGCTATTTCGACTCCCTGCCGATCGAGATGCGCGTGCACGCCCATCTCGAGGCGCATGAGATCGGCACCCCGGTGCTGCTGCACCAGCTGGAGCTCATCCCCGCCTGACTCCCCCGAGGGTGGGCTGACGACGCCGCCTCCATGGCATCCGACCCCGGCCGGGTCAAGGGGGACCGCGGGCTTCCGGGCGGACCGTAGCCTCGGAGAACCCCACCCAAGGAGTTCCTCGATGTCCGCCACCCTGGACGTCGTCCCGTTCGCTCTGCTCGACGTCGACGACACCGTT
>DATCMN010000258.1:0-10244 GCA_036563405.1 Naasia sp.
CAGCACCGTCAGCACCGTCGTCGCGGCGAGCTCGCGCCCCTCGCGGTCGACGGCGGCGAGGCGCTCCTGCAGGTCGTATGCCGAGAGGGGTCCGGCGCTCGCCCAGAGGAGCTCCATGACGCCTCTCTCGAGCTCTCCGAGCGTGGGCATCGTCTCCTCGAAGGGCAGAGGGAAAGGGGGAAGGACGCGCCCAGGTTAACGCAGTTCCCTGAACGCCTTCTACGGTTCTGTAGAAAGAGCGGTCAGGGTGCGCGTCTCCTTCTCCCACATGCGTGCAGCCTCCGCCCGTCCGTCGAGGGCCCGCCGCACGTCGAGCAGGTCGATCGCCGTGCCCAGCTGCTCCCCGGTCAGTCTCCGCGCGAGCGTGACGTGCGGCGTCCACGCACCGGGAGTGCTGAGCGGGTCGAGTTCCGCTCCCTCCAGCGACTGCGACAGCCGGCGGTGCAGGGCGAGCAGCTCCTCGGTGACACGGACCAGCCGGACCAGGACGTAGCCGCTCCGCGCCGAGCCGAAGACCGCCGGACTCGCCACGGTCAGGTCGAGGGGAAGCCCGGGCACCGTCGGCGGCGCGAGTGGCGTCCGCGAGTAGGCGAGCGTGATGTGCGGCCGGTTCGACTCCGCGGTGTGCCGCGCCTGGCTCGGCAGCCCCGCATCCCGGAGCATCTCCCACTCGGCCCGGACGGCGACCTCGGTGGCGTCGTCGAGGAGCAGCTCGATGCTCGGCACGTCAGTGGGGGATCGGTCCGAGCACGGCGGACGCCACGGTGCCGTGCGCGGACTCGTCGTCGGAGGGGTGGAACACGCCCGCGAGCACGTCCCGGTACAGCCTGCTCAGCTCGTTGCCGCTGGAGTAGGAGGATCCGCCGGACACCCGGATCGCCGCGTCGACCACCACCCGTGCGGTCTCGGTCGCCCGCACCTTCACGCCGACGACCTTGCGGAACCACTGCGCGCCGTGGTCGACCTGCGCATCCAGGTCGGCCGCCAGCGACGCGATCTGCGGCGCCAGCGCGTCCTGGGCGAGGGCGGCGTCCGCGATCCGCCAGCGGATGTCCGGGTCGGCGCTGAGCGGCGCCCCGCCGATCTTGACAGAGGTGCGGCGGGCGGCGTTCGCGGCGCCGAGTTCGAGGGCCCGCGCGCCGATTCCGGTGTAGACGGCTGCGAGCAGCAGCTCGAAGTTCGTGAAGATCCCGAAGATGAGCGGATCGGGGTTCGGGCCCGGCGCGAGCCTGCGGAAGACCCTGTCCGGCCGGGCGTACGCGCCGTCGAGCACCGTCGTGCGGCTCTGCGTCGCCCTCATGCCGAGGGTGTCCCAGTCGTCGAGGATGCGGACGCCCGGGTCGTCCCGCTCGACGACCGCGTGCACGAGCTGCGGGCCGTCCGGCGAGGTGTCGTCGAGGCCGAACACGCCGAGCCGCGTCCAGGCGGGCGACATCGAGGTGAAGATCTTCGTCCCGGTGAACCGGTAGCCGCCGTCCTCCTGAGGCTCGGCCGCGGTCCGGGAGCCGAAGAGGACGAGGTCGTTGCCCGCCTCGCTGATGCCGAACCCGAAGATCTCGCCGCGGCCCGCCTCATCGAGCAGGAAGTCGAGGAAGTCGTGCCCGCGTTCGTGCACCGTCTTCGCGACGCCCGTCCACACGAGGTGCATGTTGACGCCGAGCGCCGTGGCGGGGGCCGCAGCCGCGAGGCGCTGCTGCTCGGCGGCCACCTCGCGCAGGGTGAGGCCGAGGCCCCCGAACCGCTCGGGCACCAGCGCGCGCAGGTAGCCGGCGGCGACGAGCTCCTCCAGGTCCTCCGTGAAGAACGCGTTCTCCCTGTCGTAGCGCGGCGCCCGCTCCGCGATCCGGGTCAGCAGGGCGTCGTCGAGAACGCGGCGGTCGGGCATCGGGCCTCCAGGAGTGGGCTTTCAGGCTAGCCCCGCCGCCAGGGAGGACCCTCCGGCGGCGAGCAGCACCACGAGCACGACAGCGGAGAGCAGCACCAGGCCGAACAGGATCCGCGTGATGCGCCGGGCGAGGACGAGGCCGATGCCGACCATCGCGAGGAGCAGCACGACAGTCGCGCCCGCGAAGGACAGCGGGCCGGGCGTGCCGCCGGACACGGCGGCGGCGCCCGCCACCAGTGCGGCGCACGCCGTGATGCCAGCTCCGCGGATCCCGAAGCGGTGCGGCAGACCGCGAACCCCCGTGCGCCGGTCGTCCTCCAGGTCGGGCAGCACGTTCGCGAAGTGCGCGGCGACCCCGAGCAGCGCCCCTGCGGCTGTCGCCCACCACTGGGGAGCGGCCGGCGGGGAGGCGGCGAGCGTCACGATCCCGGGGAGCAGGCCGAAGCTCACGATGTAGGGCAGCACGGACAGGACGGTCGATTTGAGGCCCGCGTTGTACGCCCATGCCGACAGCACGAACACGGCGTGCGCGATCCCCGCGGCCGGGCCCAGCAGGAAGCCGCCCGCGATCGACATCGCGAGTGCACCGAACGCGGCGTTCCGCACGAGCGCGGCGTCGACGTCTCCGCGAGCGACCGGCTTGTCGAGGCGGCCGGTCGCCCGGTCCCGCGGCGCGTCGATCCAGTCGTTGGACCAGCCGACGGAGAGCTGGTCCACTCCGATCACGAGGGTGAGCACGACCACCTGCAGCGGCGCGAGGCCGGTGGCGAGGCCGAGGACGAGCGCCACGACCGTCACGGCGGCAGCGGGGGCCGGGTGGGTGGAGAGCAGGAGGGCGACTATCGGCACCCGGCGACTCACGCGCTCATGCTATTGCAGCCCCGGACGTAGGCTCGGGGGGTGCTACGGCGGACGATGCGGGGTGTTCTGGTGGCTCTCACCGTGGCCGTCCTCGCCGGCTGCGCGGCCCCGGCTGCGACCTCCTCGGCGCCCTCGCCGACCGCCACCCTCTCCGCCCGGGCCCCTGAACCGGAGGCCCCGACGGCTCCTCTTCCCCTCGAGGAGGAGGCCGAGGCGCGGCTCATCGCCATGCCGCTCCGCGCCCGGGTCGCCTCCCTCCTGATGCTCCACTACCCGGGCGCCGACCCCGCCGCTCTCTCCGGCTTCATGACCGAGACCGGCGCCGGCGGCTTCATCGTGATGGGCGACAACCTGCCCGGGAGCGCCGCCGACCTGCCGGCGGCGACGTCGGCCCTCACCCTCGACCCGGGGCTCCCTCCGCTGATCGCCATCGACCAGGAGGGCGGCGCGGTCTCGCGGCTCGACGAGGACACCGCGCCCGCCGGTGCCGAACTCGCCGCTCTGCCCCCGGACGCGACGCGCGAGGCGTTCACCTCCCGCGCTGCGCTCCTCGCCGGCTCCGGGGTGACGGTGAACTTCGGCATCGTCGCCGACGTCACCGGGGACTCGGGATCGTTCATCGCCGACCGCGTGCTCGGGGCCGTGCCGGAGGAGGCTGCGCTGCGCGTCGAGCAGGCGGTGGCGGGGGAGCAGGGGACGGTCCTCAGCACCCTCAAGCACTTCCCCGGGCACGGGCTCGTGTCCGGCGACTCCCACTTCTCCCTGCCCCGCAGCGACATCGGGCTCGAGGAGTGGCGGGCGGGGGCCGCGGTGCCGTTCGCGCGGGGCATCGCCGCCGGCGCGGAGCTCGTGATGTTCGGCCACCTGGTGCTGCCCGCGCTGGACTCCGCGCCGGCCAGCCTGTCCGGGCCGTGGCACGCGATGCTGCGGGACGAACTCGGCTTCGACGGCATCGCCGTCACCGACGACATGCTGATGCTGCAGGACAGCGGCATCGCCGAGTTCGCCGACCCCCTGGAGAACGCGACCCGCGCCGTCGCAGCAGGCAACGACCTCCTCGTCTACGTCCTCGCAGCGGACCCCGCGGTGTCCGGAGTCGACCCGGTCGCGCTCGTCGACGGCCTCACCGCGGCGGTCGAGTCCGGGCGACTGTCCGAGGAACGGGTGGACGAGGCGGCGCTGAGGCTGCTCGAGGCGCGGCTCCGGCTCGCCGAGTAGTGCCCGGTGGGGAGGGGCTACTCCCCGACGATCTCCTCGCGCACGCGGCGCAGGTCCTCCATCATCGAGCCGACGAGGATCCACGTGCGGGGGTTCGGCGTGGGCAGCACCAGCGGGCTGGTGAGTGCGGGCGGTTCGACAGGCTCCACAGGGTCCCGGCCGTCCTCGACGAGCAGCCGCAGGTCGTGAGCCGCGCGGCGCAGCTCCTCCGCGATGCCCGCCAGGGA
Organism: Naasia sp.; assembly: GCA_036563405.1. Lineage (GTDB taxonomy): Bacteria > Actinomycetota > Actinomycetes > Actinomycetales > Microbacteriaceae > Naasia. Next base: position 4,192 of record DATCMN010000258.1, read on the forward strand.
CTGGTCGTCCCGCAGCGACGGGTCCCAGTGGTCGCGCATCGACCGGGCCATGCCGATCACGCGCGTGACGAGCACGTCGAGCCGGGCGAGCAGCGCCACATCCTGCTCCAGGCGGTCCCGGTAGCGGGAGCGGCGCGGGTTGAGGGTGAGGGAGTCGCGGGCGCTGCGGATGGCGTCGCCCGCGTCGCGCTGCAGGTCGCGCAGCTCGCGCGCGGAGAGCAGGGCGGCCTCGACGTCCTCGCGGCCCTCCATGCGGGTGAGAGCGTCGGCCAGCCGCTGGAGCTCCTCGGCGATCCGCCTGCCGAGGCGGAGGACGGCGAGCCGGGCAGGTGCGATCTGCAGAGGCGGGACTATCGCCACGTTGACCGCCAGCCCCACCGCTGCTCCGATCAGGGTCTCCACGATGCGCGCCGCCGCGTACTCGGGGGTGGCCGCGCCGATCGACAGCACGAGCATCGCGCTGATCGGGATCTGGACGCTCGACCCCGGTGTCAGGCGGAGCGCCCACGCCACGACGAGGGACGCGACGATCGCCAGCAGCACCAGCCAGCTGGGATCGCCGAACACGAGGACCGCCGCCATCGCGACGAGGACGCCCGCGATCACCCCCACGCTGCGTTCGACCGCTTTGCCGAACGACTGGTTGACGCTCGGCTGCACGACGAGCAGGGCTGCGACCGACGCGAACACCGGGACCTGCTCGGGGAAGACGGCGATCGCCGCGAACCAGGCGAGCACCGCGGCGACGGCGGTCTTGACGACCTGCAGCAGGGGGACCCGCCGGGTCGCCCGAACGAGGCTCGTCATCTGCACACCAGGAGCCTACGGTCGCCCGGGAACGAAGAACCGCCGGCTGCTCCGTGGGGGCGGAGGGCCGGCGGTGTCTTCGGTGCAACCGGGTTGGGGGGACCCGGGTCCAGCGGAGCGTCGGGTATCACTCCGCGGCGGTGACCTCCGTGAGCGGGAGCGTCGGGAGTTGGAAGCCCGTCAGCTGGCTGGTGGAGGGTGCCTCCGCCCCGGTCGGGGGAACCGGGGCGGAGGCGACGGAGAAGAACGCGGCAGCAAGCGCAAGAAGCGCCGTGCCCGCAGCGACGGTCACGCGGGGGGTGTGACGGTCGGTGATCATTTCTCCGCACTTTCTTGTGATGGTCGTGACTCTGGGGGCGAGTTCTGTACCGGCCCGCTTGTCCTCACTATGGAGGACCGGGGCCATGTGTCGAAGTTAGCCCGGCGGTTCCCGATCCCGCGCTCCCCACTAGGGGGTACACCGGTCTGTCTGTCCTCAGATGTGCTGTCGGCGTTTTGTACCCCGGTCCCGGAGGTGGGTTCGCGGCTCGGGAGACAGGCTTGCGCGGTGCGTGCGCACGTTGCGCGGTGCGAAGATCCACGCGCGGTCGGTGCACGAACCGCGCGAGGCCGCTCGCACCGCGCGACTGGTGCACGGACCGCCCGAAGTCGGCCAGCCCGCATTTGGGGGCGGCTAGAGAAGTCCCAGCTTGGTGAGCTCGGCGGCGAGGCCGGCGCCGTCGTTGGCCGCGACCCACGGGACCGCGGTCTTCGCGGCGTAGTTCTCCGCCTTCGACCGGCCGCCCGCGAGGACCGCCTCGCCGGCGGACAGCTGCCGGATCGCTACAGCCGCCACCCGGTCCGGGTGCGCGAGTGCGAAGGCGCCGTAGATCTCCTCGTCGTGCTGGCCGTCGTCGCCCACCAGGAGCCACTTCACGTCCGGGAAGTCGTCGACCAGCCGAGCGAGGCTCTCGATCTTGTGCTCCCGGCCCGAGCGGAAGAACCTGTCGTGGGTCGGGCCCCAGTCGGTGAGCAGCAGCGGCCCCGGCGGGTACAGGTTGCGGGACAGGAAGCGCGTGAGGGTAGGCGCCACGTTCCAGGCGCCGGTGGACAGGTACAGGATCGGCGAGCCCGGGTGCTGCCGCTTGAGGCGGTCGTACAGCACGGCCATGCCGGGTGTCGCCATCCGGGCGTGCTCGTCGAGGACGAAGGTGTTCCAGGCGGCGAGCATCGGACGTGGCAGCGCGGTCACCATGACGGTGTCGTCGATGTCGGAGACTATGCCGAACCCGGACGCCGGGTCGTGCACGTAGATCGGAGCCTCCGCGGGCGGCGCGTCCTCCGCGAGGGGATCGTCCGACCGGATGGTGATCGTGTGCCAGCCGGGCGGCAGCTCAGAGGGGACGCGCGCATCGACCACCCCGCCGCGGTCGGCGTGCACCCGGTGCTGGACGCCGGCGACGGTCACGATGACCTCGACGTCGTTGACGGCGACGCTCGTGAAGCTGCGCCAGCCGCGCACGCTCGGGCGCCGGCTGCGCTGCTTCGGCGTCAGCAGCACGCGGCCGAGGACGCGGACCCAGCCGGGCGCTCCGTAGCCGGTGTACGGGATGACCGTCGGCACCTGGCCGCGTCGCCGCGCCCACTGCTCCCGGAACTCCTGGATGCCGTCCTCGATGCGCGCCGCGCGCCCGAGGATGGGGGGCAGGTCGCCGGCGGCTGCGCTGCGCTGCTTCCGAACCGATGGCACCTCCTCACATTAGCGGGGACCTCCTCGGAGAACGGGCACCCGGACCGCCCGCCCGCAAGGGGTGGCGCAATGTCGGACCGGCGGAGTACTACGGGATAACGCCCCAACAGAGGGGCGCGGTCCAAGACGGAGGCGCGCATGAGCATCGAGGAGCTTCTCGGTCCCGCGTCCGAGCACCTGCTGCGCAACGAGCCGGTCCAGGCGCGCAGCGCGGCGCGCCTCGGCTCGCTCCTCGACGCCGCCGCCGAGGTCGTCGACGAGGTGGGCTTCGAGCGGCTCACGACCGCCATGGTGGCCGAGCGTGCGCACGCGTCGATCGGCACCGTGTACCGGTACTTCCCTGATCGCATAGCCGTGCTCGAGGGTCTGAGCAGTCGCGCGTTCCGCCGATTCCTCGACCGCATCCTCGACCAGTACCGAGAGCATCGACTGGAGGCGCTCGAGGAGCGGGTGTCCGCCGCCATCGACACCTACGCCGACCTGTACCGGCACGAGCGGGGCTTCCGCGTCGTCCGCTTCGCGGACGTCGTCGACGTCCACCTCCTCGACGGCCGCCGCACCAGCAGCAGCACCCTCGTCGAGGCGTTCGCGGACCTGGCGGAGGAGCGGGGACGCAAGCGCACCGAGGATCTCGTCTTCCGACTGACGGTCGTCATCTCGCTCGCCGGCGCTCTCGTGCACCGGGCGTTCGAGGTCTCGGCGACCGGCGACCCCCGCCTGCTCGACGAGGCCAAGAAGGTGTCGGTCGACTACCTGCAGCGGCACGTCGTCCAGGACGACGTGTGACGCATTCCCTGCCTCCTGTCGGGGGTGTCGGGAATACTGTGGCTCGTCCAGGGGCTTGACACCCCAATCCGACTTCGCTGATTGCGTCGAATTCGGTACGGCGGCGGCCCTCCGCCCGCCGACGGCGGAAGGTGAACGAGCATGGCGATCGAGTTCCGCCACGTCGCGAAGCGGTTCGCCGATGGCACCCAGGCCGTGGGGGACTTCAGCCTGACCGTCCCCTCCCGCACCACCACCGTGCTCGTCGGGTCCTCCGGCTGCGGCAAGACCACGCTGCTGCGCATGGTGAACCGCATGGTCGATCCGAGCGCGGGCTCGATCCTCATCGACGATGAGGACATCTCGAAGGTGCCGCCCGTCGCACTGCGCCGCCGGATCGGCTACGTGCTGCAGAACTCGGGCCTCCTGCCGCACCGCAAGGTCGCCGACAACGTCGCCACAGTGCCGCTCCTGAACGGGACGCCGAAGAAAGAGGCGCGGGCGCGCGCGCTCGATCTGATGGACACCGTCGGGCTCGACCGCGACCTCGCCGACCGCTATCCCAGCCAGCTGTCCGGCGGGCAGCAGCAGCGCGTGGGCGTCGCCCGGGCGCTCGCCGCGGATCCCAACATCCTGCTCATGGACGAGCCCTTCGGAGCCGTGGACCCGATCGTCCGGACCGAGCTCCAGCAGGAGCTGATCCGCCTCGGCCGGGAGCTCGAGAAGACGATCCTGTTCGTGACCCACGACATCGACGAGGCGTTCCTGCTCGGGGATCAGGTGGTGATCCTCCAGAAGGGCGGAGTCACGGCTCAGCGGGGCACGCCGGCGGAGATCCTCGCCCATCCGGCGAGCCCGTTCGTCGCCGAGTTCGTGGGCGCCGACCGCGGCCGCCGCGCGCTGCGCATCGAGCGGATCGACGGGGCCGATGTGGTCCTCGACAGCGAAGGCCGCCCCGCGGGCGTCCTCACGACCCGTTCCGGGGGAGAGGCCGGCGCCCGCACAGCGCCGGGTGCTCCGGCGCAGGGTGAGCGAGCGTCGTGAACTGGGTCTCGAACAACCTGGACCTGGTCCTCGAGCTGTCGCTCCAGCACCTCCGCCTCGCGGCGATACCGATCCTCGTGGGGTTCGCCATCTCGGTGCCCCTCGGCTGGCTGGCCTACCGCTACCAGCTCACCCGCGGGGTGCTGCTGACCGCAGCCGGCCTGCTCTACACGATCCCGTCACTCGCACTGTTCATGCTCCTGCCGGCGCTGACCGGGCTCTCGGTGCTCAGTGAGGCCAACGTCGTCATCGCGCTCACCATCTATGCCGTCGCGATCCTGGCCAGGTCGGTCGCCGACGCCTTCGCCTCCGTGGATCCGACGGTCCGGCAGGCGGCGACGGCAGTGGGCTACAGCACGTGGCAGCGGTTCTGGACCGTGGAGTTCCCGCTGGCCGGACCCGTCATGCTGGCGGGGCTGCGCGTGGTCGCGGTGAGCACCATCGCGCTCGTGACGGTGGGCATCCTCGTGGGGGTGCAGAGCCTCGGCTACCTCTTCACGAACGGCGTCCAGCGGCGCATCGTCGAGGAGATCCTGACCGGTGTGGTGGCCACCATGCTGCTGGCGCTGCTCGTCGACCTCCTCCTCGCCGTCCTCGGGCGTGCTCTGATGCCGTGGAGCCGCACTTCGGCGGGCCGCACGAGGTTGCTCGTCAAGGAGGCCTCGTGAACCTCTTCGCGGACGCCTTCGCCTGGATAGTCGCCGCCGAGCAGTGGAGCGGGACAGGATCGATCCCGGTCCGCCTCGGCGAGCACCTCCTCTACTCGCTGCTCGCGTTCGCGGTGGCAGCGGCGATCGCCATCCCGATCGGCTACCTGATCGGCCACACCGGCAGGGGCCGTGCGTTCGCGATCGGCCTGTCGGGGGCTGCACGGGCTCTGCCGTCTTTCGGTCTGATCCTGCTGCTCGTCATCGTGATCGGCGTTCTCCAGGTGCGCCTCGCGGTGATCATCGCGCTGGTGCTCCTCGCGATCCCGTCGATCCTCGCCGGCGCGTACGCAGGCCTCGAAGCGGTGGACCGGCGCACCATCGACGCCGCTCGCGCGATCGGCATGACGGAATGGCAGATCCTCACCAAGGTCGAGGTCCCGCTCGGCCTGCCTCTGCTGATCTCCGGCCTCCGCGCCGGCCTGCTGCAGATCGTCGCCACCGCCACCCTGGCCTCCTACGTGGGGCTCGGCGGTCTGGGCTACGACATCCTGCAGGGCATCCAGCTGCAGCGGTTCGATCAGACGCTCGGCGGCGCGCTCATCGTGGTCGTCCTCGCCTTCGCCCTCGACGCCCTGTTCGGCCTGCTCGAGCAGTTCGGCGTGCCGCGCGGGGTGCGGCTGAACCGGGGCGGCCGGTCACGGGGGCAGAGCCGCGCCATCCGCGCGGAGCAGCGAACGGACACCGCCTCCCGATTCGCCCAGGCCGGCGCGGCCGGCGGCGGCGGAGATCCCGCCTGAGACTTCCCGGGATCCCGGGAGAACCAAGAGAGAGAAGATCATGAACACAGTGAGGAACAAGGGCCGACTCGCGTTCACCGCGGTCGCGGTCGGGGCGGCATTGGCCCTGTCAGGGTGCGCATCGGGCGATCCGCTCGACAGCGGATCCTCGGGGGCCGCCGGCGGCGGCGACGGCGACACCATCGTCGTCGGGTCGCAGGCGTACTACTCGAACGAGATCGTCGCCGAGATCTACGCTCAGGCCCTCGAGGAGGCCGGCTT